>NZ_CVTK01000047.1:197938-214374 GCF_900004785.1 Pseudomonas sp. 28 E 9
TCCAATCCGTTCGGATCAGTGGCCGCTTGCTTCCGGCCCGGCTTTCGCGCCAAACGGCGGCTTGGCCAGCCATACCAGCAACAATCCGCAGTTGGCCCTGCCTGGCGCTTGATACCTGACAACACACATCCAATGTGGGAGGGGGCTTGCCCCCGATGAGGGTGTGTCAGTTGATACATCTGTAACTGACCCACCGCTATCGGGGGCAAGCCCCCTCCCACAGTTGATTGCATTTCAGCCCTAGGCAGTCAGTGCCCCGAAGCCGCAGGCCCCGCCTTGGCGGTAAACGGCGGCTTGGCCAGCCACACCAGCAACATCAAGCCCGCGAAGATCCACCCCATCAACGTGAAGTAGTCCACGGTGGACATCATGTAGGCCTGGCTGGTGAGGATCTGGTCCAACTGCGCATACGCTTTCTGCCCCGCCCCGCCGAGGGCCTGTATCGCGTCGCGCGTGGTCGAGTCATAAGTGGTCATGTTCTCGCTCATGTACGCATGGTGCTGGTCGGCGCGGCGAATCCAGATCCAGGTGGTGAGCGAGGCCGCGAAGCTGCCGCCCAAGGTGCGCAAGAAGGTTGCCAGCCCCGCGCCGTCGGCAATCTGCTGCGGCGGCAGGTCCGACATCAGGATGCTCAAGGTCGGCATGAAGAACAGCGCCACGCCGATCCCCATGAACAGCTGCACCAGGGCGATGTGGGTGAAGTCCACCTCATTGGTGAAGCCTGCGCGCATGAAACAGCTCAAGCCCATCGCCAGGAACGACAACCCCGCCAGCAGGCGCAAGTCGAATTTGTGCGCGTATTTGCCCACGAACGGTGACATCAGCACCGGCAGAATGCCGATCGGCGCCACCGCCAGGCCGGCCCAGGTGGCGGTGTAGCCCATCTGGGTTTGCAGCCACTGCGGCAGGATCAGGTTGATGCCAAAGAAGCCCGCGTACCCGCCGATCAACACAATGGTGCCGATGCGGAAGTTGCGGTAGGCGAACAGGCGCAGGTTCACCACCGGGTGCTTGTCGGTCATCTCCCAGATCACGAACACCGCCAGGGCAATCGCCGAGATTACTGCACCGATAATGATGAAGTTGGATTCGAACCAGTCCAGGTCATTGCCCTTGTCGAGGATGATCTGCAAGGCGCCGACACCGACGATCAGGCTCAACAACCCCACATAGTCCATCGGCTGGTAGCTGGTGACCACCGGGCGTTTCTTCAACTGCGCACGCACCACCATCACCGCAAAGATGCCGATCGGCACGTTGATGAAGAAGATCCACGGCCAGCTGTAGCTGTCGGTGATCCAGCCGCCGAGGATCGGTCCCGCAATCGGCGCCACCACCGTGACCATCGCCAATAGCGCCAGGGCCATGCCGCGCTTGGCCGGTGGGTAGACCGCGATCAGCAGCGTCTGGGTCATCGGGTACAACGGCCCCGCCACCAGCCCCTGCAGCACGCGAAAGCCGATCAACTCGGGCATCGAGGTGGAAATCCCGCACAGGAACGAGGCCAGCACGAACAGCATGGTCGCCCACAGGAACAGCTTCACCTCGCCGAAGCGCCGGCTCAACCAACCGGTGAGTGGCAAGGCAATGGCGTTGCTCACCGCAAACGAGGTAATGACCCAGGTGCCCTGCTCCGAACTCACGCCCAGGTTGCCGGAAATGGTCGGCAACGCCACGTTGGCGATGGTGGTGTCGAGCACCTGCATGAAGGTCGCCAGCGACAGCCCGATAGTGGCCATCAGCAGGCTGGGTGGGGTGAACGAGGCGTTATTGCTCATCAGCGTTGCGCAGCCTTGGGAGCGGCGACGCTGTTGTCATGGATCAACTGGTTGATCATGGCATCGGCCTCGACCAGCTGGCGGTCATACACGGTGGTGGTGAACGAAGCCTTCTGCGGTGGCTGTTGCGCCAGCACCGGGCCGCTCTGGTCGTGCAGGTCCACATTGACCACGGTGCTCAAGCCCACCCGCAACGGGTGCTTGGCCAGTTCTTCGGCATTGATATGGATGCGCACCGGCACACGTTGCACGATCTTGATCCAGTTACCCGTGGCGTTCTGCGCGGGCAACAGGGCAAACGCGCTGCCGGTGCCGGCGCCGAGGCTGTCGACGGTACCGCTGTACTTCACGTCGCTGCCGTAGATGTCCGACTCGATGTCCACCGGCTGGCCGATACGCATATCACGCAGCTGGGTTTCCTTGAAGTTGGCATCGATCCACAGCTGGTCCAGCGGGATCACCGCCATCAACGCGGTGCCCGGCTGGACGCGCTGGCCCAGCTGCACAGTGCGCTTGGCCACATAGCCGGTGACGGGTGCGATCAAGGTGCTGCGCGCGTTGGTCAGGTAAGCCTGGCGCAGTTGCGCGGCGGCGGCTTGCACATCCGGGTGGGACGAAATCACCGTGTCATCCACCAGGGCGTTGGTGGTTTTCAGTTGCTGCTCAAGGTTGGTCAAGGCGTTCTTCGCCGCGGTCAGGCTGTCACGGGCGTGGGACAGTTCTTCCTGGGAGATCGCGCCGCCCTGGGCCAGGGTCTTGCGGCGGTTGTAGTTGTCCTGGGCGGTCTGCACGTCGGCTTTCTGCGCGTTGACCTGGGCTTTCATGCCATCGACGTTGCTGTACAAGCCACGCACCTGGCGCACGGTGCGGGCCAGGTTGGCCTGGGCACTTTGCAGGCCGACGGCCGCGTCGTTGGGGTCGAAGTTGACCAGCACCTGGCCTTCGTGGACCAGGTCGCCATCGTCGGCGCCGATGCTGACCACGGTGCCGGTGACCAGCGGGGTGATTTCCACCACGTTGCCGTTCACATAGGCGTCGTCGGTGCTTTCGTTGAAGCGCCCGTAAAGCTCGTACCAGGCCCACACGCCGACGACGCCCAAGATGACGATCAGCGCCAGGCCGATCAACATGACTTTGCGTTTGCGCGGGTTGTTGTCCTTGGGTTGTTCAGTTGCGTTGTTGCTGTCGGCAGTGGCCATGACAAATACCTCAAATTATTCCGTGCGGGTGGCTGGGGTGGTCGCGGCGACGTTGTGGGCGTTGAATCCGCCACCCAGGGCCTGCATCAATTGAATCGACAGGTCGATCTGCGCAGCATTCAAGGTCGCCAACTGACGCTGGGCCTGCAGCAATTGCTGCTCGATGCTGAGCACATCCAGGTAATTACCGATGCCGGAGCTGTAGCGTTGCACCCCGGTGTCGTAGGACTGTTGAGCGATGTCGGCGGCATGTTGCTGCGCCTGGATCTGCCGCCCGGTGTCGCGCAATTGCGACAGGGTGGTGCCGATGTCGCCCAGGGCTTGCACCAGGGTCTTGTTGTACTGGGCCACGGCCAGGTCGTAATCGGCGTCGCGGGCATCGAGGTCGGCGCGCAGGCGGCCGCCGTCGAAGATCGGCAGCGATACGGTGGGTGCAATGTTGAAGAAGCGACTGGCCGAACCAAACATTGCGTCCCCCAGCAACGATTCGGCACCGGCGCTCGCACTCAGGTTGAGGTTGGGGTAGAAGCGGGTCTTGCTGGCGGCGATGTCCTTGCTCGCGGCTTCTACGCGCCACCGCGCGGCGATCAGGTCCGGCCGCCGGCCAAGCAACTCGGCGGGCAACACGGAAGGCACGGCGACGGCAGCGGGTTTCAACACCGCCGGGCGGGCCAGTTCGTTGCCACGGTCCGGGCCTTTGCCGAGCAATACGGCGAGGGCGATCCTGGCGCTTTGCAGCTGTTTTTCCGCATCGATCAACTGTGACTGGGCGCTGGCTTCCAGGCTTTCGGTCTGCTGGTACTGGTACTCGCTGTCGATACCGGAACTCAGGCGGCGCCGACTCAGGTCGAGCATCTGGCGGGTGCGCTTGAGGTCGTCCACGGCCAGGTCGCGCACGATATGCGCCTGGCCCAGGTCGCTGTAGGCCTTGGCCACGTTGGCCGCCAGGGTCAGGCGCGCGGCCTGCTGATCGACTTCGGCGGCGCGGGCCTGGCCCAGGGCGGCTTCCCAGGCAGCGCGTTGGCCGCCCCACAGGTCAAAGTTGTAATTGAAGCTGGCGCCGATGTTGCGCACGGTCGAGTAGGCATCGCCCTGCCCGCGCGGGTCCTGGTCCCTGGCCAGGCGCGAACGGCTGACACCGGCGCTGGCATCCACGGTCGGCAGGCGCGCGGCGTTGGCGGCATAGGCCGCCGCTTCGGCCTGATGGGCGCGGGCGCTGGCGACTTGCATGTCGGGGCTGTTTTGCAGGGCTTCCTGGATCAGCCCGTCGAGCTGTGGGTCGCCAAGGCTTTTCCACCAGTCGGCGCTGGGCCAGGCGGCATCCGACAGCGTCACGCCGCTCAAGGACTTGCCGGCTTGCAGGGTGTTGGCGTCCAGGCGTTGGCCCTGGGTGTCGAGGCCACTGTAGTTGGCACAACCGGCCAGCGTCATCGCCGCCAGCACCAGGCTGAGTGCGCGTGTGTTCATTGGTTACCTACCCGCAGGATCGTGATGGGGTCACCCGCAGCGATCAGGATTTTCTTGAGGATCCGTTCCAGGGTTTCCAGCTCGCCCGACTCAAGGACGCCGGCCAGTTGGTTGAGGGCCTGGGCGCCGATCTGCGGCAGCATGTCCGCCAGGCGCTGGCCGTCGGCGGTCAGCACCAACTGGACCTGGCGGCGGTCCAGCTCGGAACGTTTGCGGCTGAGCAAGCCTTTCTGCTCGAGCCGGTCGAGCATGCGCGTCATCGAGCCGCTGTCCAGGGACAGGTGGCGGCACAGCTCGGCCGGGGTGTCGACGCCGAACTGGGCCATGATGATCAACACCTTGAACTGCGCGGCGGTGATGCCGTGGGGTTCCATATGGGTGTCGATGATGCGGTCCTTGAGGATCGCAGCGCGGCCCAGCAACAGGCCGAGATGGCAGTTGTGGAAGTTGTCAGGGGTGAAGTGAGGCATTGAAAGTCACCTTATTACTGCCTAGGCAGTGAATGTGTGACGAGATATTACTGCTTAGGCAGCGAATGTCAAATGGAATAGTTAGGTTGCTTGGTAATTGACGAGAAACTTGAGTGAAATAAAGAACCAATGTGGGAGGGGGCTTGCCCCCGATGGCGGTAGGTCAGCTACAGATTAGCTGACTGAAAGACCGCTATCGGGGGCAAGCCCCCTCCCACATTTGACCCAGTTGGGTTTAGAAGTCGCGCTTGTAGAAGATATCCAGGGAGCTGGCCACGCCTGTGGCCACTTCCAGGTACACCTTCTTGCTCAGCAAATAGCGCAAGGCGATGGTGTTGGCCGGTTCGAACACCCCTACCCCGTAACGCAGGCTGAGTTTGTCGTTGATCTTGCCGCTGGCCACCACGGCAGTGCTGTTGCCGGTGCCTTGGGTATCCAGGTCGAAATCGCGGATGCCGAGTTTATTGGCGATGTCCGAGGTCACCCCGGAGCTGCCCATCAGGCCCAGGCCCAGGGCGGCTTCGGCAAGCATGTTGTTGTCTTCACCGTTGTTGGTGCGCGAACGTCCCAGCACCAGGTAGGACAGCGCGTCTTCCTGCGCCATGGCGGGCTCGGAGAAGATCTGCGTGGTCGGCTGCTCGGCGCTGCCGCTCAGGCGAATACCGGCGGTCACGGTGCGGGACGATTCGACCACCACACGCACCGCTTCGATATCCAGGAACGGTTGGTCCAACGGCCCGGCAAACAACAGCCGTGCACGGCGCACGTTGAGGCGCTGGCCGTAGGCGCGGTAGCGGCCGTCGTTAAGCCACAGCTCGCCACGGGTGTCCATGTTGTCGCCGATATGCACATGGCCCTGCACTTTGGCGGTGAGGCCGAAACCGGCGAAGTTGAGCTGGTCTTCGCCCACTTCCACGTCGATATCCATGGCCATGGCCATCGGCGGTTTGCCTTCTTCGGTCTGGCTGCCGACGATCACCGTGTCATCGGACACCTTGACCGTCGAGGGCGGGAGCTCGCGCACGGTGATATCGCCGCGCGGGATGTGCACCTTGCCGGCAATCGCCAGCTTGTCGTCCTTGAGGCTGATTTTCAGGTCGGGGGCCACTTCCAGCTTGGCATAGGGTTCGACGGTGACCGGCAGTTGCGAGCCCTTGAGGCTAAGGTCGACCACCAGGGCGCGGCCCCAGTCGATCTGGCCCTTGAGGCTGCCCTGCCCGGCCTTGCCGCTGTGCCAGCCGCCGTTAAGCTGCACGCTTTCGCCGGCGATCTGCGCCTGCAGGTTCAGGCCCTCGAGGCTGATGGGCAGTTCAGGACCCGAGACTTCACCGTCCACCAGATTCACGCTGCCGTTAACCAGGGGCGCGAGCAAACCGCCGGAGATGCGGCCATTGCCGTTGAGCTTGCCGTTGAGCTTTTCCACCATCGGCACAAAGGGTCGCGCCACGGCGAGGTCCAGGCCGGTGAGGATGAAGTTGCCGGTGATCGGCTTGTTGGCCGGCAGCGGGTTGATCTGCGCCTGCAACAGCAGTTCACCGAGCTTGCCGCCACGAAAGTTGAGCTGGGTATCGATGCGCTTGGGGTTGAGGGTGGTTTCCAGTTTCAGGGTGTCGTAGGGGAAATCCAGCCATTGGCCCTTGTCCCGCACCCGCAGGTTGCCGCCACCGGCGTCTACCGAGACCACGCCCTTCGGGCCGCTGGCCGGCAGGTCGAGTTGTACGTCGGCATTGAGCCTGCCCTGCCAGGCGAAGTCTTTGGGCAGGAACGCCGCAAGACTGTCGATAGGGAATTGCTTGAGGTGGTAGCGCAGCTTCGGCTCGGGCATCAGGCGCTGGTCTTCGCCACACAGGCTGGCGCCACCGGACACCCAGCAGTGCGCGGCGAAGGTCAGCTTGCCATCGGCCAGGCGCTCGATTTTCGCCGGAGCCTGCAGCCGCCAATCCTGGCCGCCGGCTTGTACGTCACCACTGGCCAGGCGCCCACGCCAGTTGCCGTTGTCGAGGTTGCCATCCAGGGCCAGGGCCAGTTTGAGCAACGGTCCGGCCAGGTCCAGTTGAACCTTCTGGTTCTTGATATCGCCCTGGGCGCTGGCGGTGAACGTGCCGACCTGGGTCTCGCCGCTCTGGATGCCGCTGCCCTTGAGGTCGAGCCTGGCGCGCTGGGCGCTGTCCAGTGTGGCGTCGAGGTTGAGGCTTTGCAGGCGGTTGTCGGCCAATGCCAGTTGCTGGCCCTTGAGGTCGAGCTTGCCTTGGGGCGCCTGCAAGGTGCCGGCGACATCGAGGCGGCCATTGACCTGCCCGCGCAGCTGCGGCCATAGCTGGGCCAGGCGCGCCAGCTTGATGTCGATCTGCCCGGCCAGGCGTTGCTGCAGGCTGCCGCTGCCGTTGATGCGGTTGTCGCCCAGGCGGATGTCCAGGTTGGCAAGGGTCCATTGCTGCCCCGCGCCTTCGGCCTTGGCTGCAAACACGGCGGCCTGTCCGCGCAGGCGACCCTTGAGGTCGAGGTCGGCGTTGAGCTTGAGCTGCTCGTTCTTGAATTCGCCTTTGCTGCGCAGCGGCCCGGCCAGGGTGCCGGGCAATTCGGCGACCCAGTACGCCGGGTTCAATGCCGACAGGTCCAGCGCGGTGTCCCAGGCGATACCGTCGGCAAACTGTAGGTTCAGATGGCCCTCGGCCTTGCCTTGGCCGGCGCTCAATTTCAGTTCGGGCAGGAAGACTTGCTTGAGGTCGCCGCTGAACGGCGTGACCACCGTGAAGGCGCCCGCCGGGCCGTCGAGGTCGGCCTTGAGGTTGCCCAGGTAGTTGCCGTCCTTATAGGAAACTTCACCTTTGAAGGCGCGCAAGGCCACCTGCGGTTCGTCGATCAGCGGATAGAGACGGTGCCAGGGAAAGTCCAGCCAGTCGATTTTGGCATCGGCGCTGAAACCTTGTTGCCAGTCCAGGTTGGCGCTGAGCTTGAGGCTTTGCTTGTCGCCGGCGTTCAGGTCGAGGCCGGCGATCTGCGCGCCGTTGGCGTCGACCTTGCCTTGCAGCAGTAAATCCACCGGGCCTTTTTGCGCCGGTAATACCGCCTTGCCCAGCAACTGATAACCCGCTTTAAGGTCGCCCTTGGCGCTCAGGTCCAACTGGTTGAGTTGCAAGGTGTCGGGCAGATCGGCGCTGGGCTTGAACGCCTCGGAGGTGATGCGCAACTGCGCCGGCAGGTTTTCCGCCAGGGGTTGCAACTCGCCGCTGAGCTTGGCCGGCAGGTAACCGCTGCTGTCGGCGTCGAGCTTGAGGGTCTTGAGCAGGTCGCCGTTGATGTTGAGCGCGACGGTCCAGGGTGCGCCGCCCGGAGCGTAGGGCAAACTGAGCGTGCCGGTGGCATTGAGCGGCCAATCGCCGCTGGGTTGCAGCAGGCCGGCGAGGTCCAGCACCAGGTCGTCGCGCTGCACATGGACGGAGTCGATCTGCATGCCGGCGGCGGTCCAATGCGCCGCCAGTTGCAGGCCCTTGAGTGCTTCACTGCCGTTGAACAGCAGGCTGCCGATGCGAACATCACCCAATTGGATGGCAACCGGCAGCTTCAGGTCGGGCAGCTGGATCGGCCCGCTGCTGCTTTCTTCGGTACTGGGTGCAAACGTCAGGCTGACCTGGTCCACATCCAACCGGTTGATGCACAAGGTCATGCGCAACAGGCAACCCGGCGACCAGTCAAACGTCGGCGCATTGAGCTCGACGCGGCTGCCCTCCTGCTGCCACAGCACGTGATCGGCGCTCCACTGCCCGCCCAGGCGTCCGTGAAAATTCTCCACGCTCAAGCCCGGCACCTGGCCCAGCACCCAGCGACTGCCGGCCTGGGTACCCAGCACCGCCCACAGTGTCAACAGCAACAGCGCGAGGACGGCGATCAATGCCAGGCCCGCTATTTTCAAACCACGCATCACAGCTCAGGCCCCATGGAAAAGTGCAATCGAACGCCGCCCGGATCTTCCAGGGCATGGGCCAGGTCGAGGCGGATCGGGCCCACGGGCGAGACCCAGCGCACCCCCACACCCACGCCGGTTTTGAGGCTGGGCATATCCAGGGTATTGAACGAGTTGCCCTGGTCGATAAAGGTCGCGACCCGCCATTTTTCGGTAATGGAATATTGATACTCGGCGCTCAGCGCCACCATGTAGCGGCCGCCGATGCGGTCGCCACGGTCGTTTTCCGGCGACAGGGTCTGGTATTCATAACCGCGCACGCTCTGGTCGCCACCGGCGAAGAAGCGCAGTGACGGCGGCACCGACTGGTAGCCATTGGTGGCACTGCCGCCGACTTGCGCGCGGCCCAGGAAACGGTGGTTATCCCAGAGGGTAGTCAATCCCTTGATCGTGGCGGTGCCATACAGCAGGTTGGTGTCGGAACCGAGCCCTTCCTTGGCGACCTTGCTGTCGAACATCAGGCGATAGCCGTTGTGCGGATCGATGCGGTTGTCGCTGCGCAGGTAGGAGTAGTTGATGCCCGGCATCACCAGGTTACTCAAGCCCGAGTCATTGCCCAGGCGATATTCCTCGCGCTGGTATTTGAGCGAGATGACCCGGGTCCAACCGCTGGGCAACTTGCTGTGCCATTCGGGGCCGAGGGTGAGCAGCTTGCTCAAGGTGTCGGTGTTGGCGATCTCTTCATTCTGATAGCCGCCGGCAAAACGCAATTTGTCGGTGAGCGGAGGGTCCAGCGGAATGTCGTACCACAGGCCGACGTTCTGGCGCGGCGCCGACAACTCGGCTTCCCAGCCATAACTGTGGCCCTGGGGATTGACCCAGTGGCGCGTCCAGTTGGCCTTGCCCCGCGGGCCGACGTCCGTCGAGAACCCCAGGCCCAGGCCCATGGTGCGGGGCTTGCGCGTGTCCAGTTGCACGGCCACCGGAATCACGTCATTGGTCGAGGCCGCGGGGCTGGCGTCCACGCGCACGCTTTCGAAGAAGCCACTGGCCTGCAGGTTCTGGTTGAGTTCGGCGATCAGTTCGGAGTCATAGGGTGTACCTGGCGTGAACGGCACCATGCGCTGCAACAGCTCTTCGTCAAAGGGCGTGTCGCCGCTGAAGCTGACCTTGCCCATGCTGTAGCGCGGGCCGCTGTCGTAAATGAGTTCGATGTCAGCCACGCCCGCTTGAGGGTCTACGGCCAGTTTCTGGCGGGTAAAACGCCCGCTGAAAAAGCCATAGCGCGACGCCTGATTCTGGATCAAACGCTTGGCGTCGTCGTAATGCCCGTGATTGAGCACCGCGCCGGGCTTGAGGTCATCACTGGTGGGCACGCGAAAGGCCTTGAGGCTCGCCGCCGGGCCATCGACGCGCAAGGTCACGTTGCGCAGATGCACCGGCTCGCCGGGGTCGACGGTCAGGGTCAGGCGCGGGTTCTTGCCGCCCTTCACCTCACTGGCGATCCGCGGCTGATAGAAGCCCAGCGCCTGGGCCGCTTTGCGCGCCTGCTCTTCGGCACCACGGCTGAATCGCAGCAGGGCTTCTTCGTCACGATCGCCAACACTGCCGATGTAGCCTTCGATGTTGGCTTTCAGCGCATCATTTGAGGGTTTGATCCGCACGTCCAGTTCGCTTTGCGCCAATGCGCCACAGCTTGTGAACAGCAGAATCAAGCCGCTGGTAAATCTTCCTGGAAACTTCATAGGCGCGGATGCTACACGAGCGAGAGAGGTACTTTGAACTCGGATTTATCTGAATAATTCTGTCTCAGGCCGTTGCAGTATGTAACGCCTGGGGATTGGGATGAAAAAACACATGCTCCAGGACAGGTCCTACGGCAATTTCACCGATTTCCTCGTAGCCCTGGCGCTTGTAGAAATCCAGGTAACGGGAATTGCCCGTGTCGAGCACCACGCCCGATGAGTGCGGGTCTTCGGCGCACCAGTTATGGACCGCCTCGAGCAACTGTTCGCCATAGTGCTGACCTTGCAACTGCGGGTGAATGCCGAGCAACGGCAACACATGCACCGACTCACCGGGCAGGCACGCCAGCACGGCCTGATGGTATTCCAGGTAACGCCGCGTACCGCGCACGCCGGTGCTCAACCACATGCGAATCTGCCAGGCCCAGCTCTCGGTGATGCCCAGGCGCCGCTGCGGCGGCGCGATGAGGGCGACGCCAATCAAACGGTCGTTGACGAACAGGCCGATGGCCGGAAGTTTCTGAAAGAAGTGCTGCTTGACCAGTTCGCGCACTGTTGCGCGTACCCGCTGTTCATAACCTGGACGCTCGGCTTCGAAGATGTAGGCGAAGGTCGGTTCGTGACGGTAGGCCTGGTACAACAGGGAACGCGCTTCGCGGGAATAACCGCTGTTGAGCAGGCGAATCTCGGCAGCTGCCGTCGAGGTGTCAGGCATAACAATCAATCTCCTGGACGCCATTCAAAAAGATGGCGTTCTTATGGGTACGAACCTGCGCAGCACCAGTCGTTCCCAGACATTAGCAGCGCATGCGTCCTACCGCCACGCTGGCCCCCGTCCGACTTGTCGGCTAGCATCGCCCTTTTGCCAGACTGGACCGCCGACCATGAAAATCGTCTCCTTCAATATCAACGGGCTGCGTGCCCGCCCTCATCAGCTGGCGGCGCTGATTGAAAAACACCAGCCGGACGTCATTGGCCTGCAGGAAACCAAGGTGCACGACGACCAGTTCCCGCTGGCCGACGTCCAGGCGCTGGGCTACCACGTGTATTACCACGGCCAGAAAGGCCACTACGGCGTGGCCCTTCTTTCGCGCAAGGAAGCGTTGAGTGTGCACAAGGGTTTTGCCACCGATGAAGAAGACGCGCAGCGCCGTTTTATCTGGGGCACCTTCGCCGACGAGAACGGCAACCCGGTCATCATCATGAACGGCTACTTCCCCCAGGGCGAAAGCCGCGACCACCCCACCAAGTTCCCGGCCAAACAGCGCTTCTATGAAGACCTGCAACAGTTGCTGGAAAGTCAGTTCAGCAATGACCAGGCACTGGTGGTGATGGGCGACGTGAATATTTCCCCGCAAGACTGCGACATCGGCATCGGCGCCGACAACGCCAAACGCTGGCTGAAAACCGGCAAGTGCAGCTTCCTGCCGGAAGAGCGTGAATGGATGGCCCGCCTGAAAAACTGGGGCCTGGTGGACAGCTTCCGCCACTTGAACCCTGAGGTGACCGACCGTTTCAGCTGGTTCGATTACCGCAGCCGTGGCTTTGAGGACGAGCCCAAGCGCGGCCTGCGCATCGACGTGATCATGGCGTCCAATGGCTTGCTCCCACGGGTCAAGGATGCCGGCGTCGATTATGATCTGCGGGCATTGGAAAAACCGTCGGACCATGCGCCGATCTGGCTGGAATTGAGTTAATTCCCTGACACTACTCGTCAACTTGTAGGAGCGAGCTTGCTCGCGAAAAACGTCAACGATACCGCGTGTTTACTGAACGAACGCGGTGCCTGTGAGTTTTTCGCGAGCAAGCTCGCTCCTACAGAGGGCCAGGGCGTGCCCCCTCCTACATTTTGTTCTGTGGTGTACCAGTCACATGTTTGCAATCCAACTGACTTAATCTCCCGGCACTTCCTTTGGCGCAAAAAGGTGCCGGCATGAGGCTGCGCGTTCTGTTATTGCTGACGCTTTTCCCGTTTTTCGCTGTGTCCGCCCCCCTCCCGCTTCCCGATCAAGGCCCGGCATTGCGTATCCAGGGTTCCAACACCATCGGCGCGGGATTGGGCCCGGCGCTGGTCAAGGGGTTGATGGAGCGCCAGGGTTTGCAGGGCGTGCACATCGAACCCGCCGAGGGCGCCAATGAACAGCACGTGATCGGCAAGACCCGTCAGGGTAAAACCGTGAGCATCGACGTAGCCGCCCATGGTTCCAGTACAGGGTTTGCCGCGCTGAAAAACCACAGTGCCGAGCTCGCCGCATCGTCGCGCCCGATCAAAGACAGCGAACTGGTCGACCTGGAAACCCTGGGCGACCTGAAAAGCCCGGAAGCCGAACAGGTGATCGCCATCGATGGCCTGGCAATCATCCTCAACCCCCGCAACCCGCTCAATACGCTGGACACCGAGCAACTGGCGCAGATCTTCAATGGCCGGATCAACACCTGGGAAGCCCTGGGCGGCAGTGGCGGCGCCATTCATGTGTACGCCCGCGACGACCGGTCCGGCACCTATGACACCTTCAAGGACCTGGTGCTGAACCGCCGCGACACACCGCTGGTGGCGTCGGCACGGCGTTTCGAGTCCAGTGAAGCGCTGTCCGACGCGGTCAGCCAGGACCCTCAAGGCATCGGTTTTATCGGGCTGCCCTACGTCCGCAAGGCCAAGACGGTGGCGGTGGTTGATGGCGACTCGCAACCGATGCTGCCACTGGGCAGCCTGATCGCCACCGAGGATTACCCGCTGTCACGGCGACTGTACGTTTATCTGCCGCCGTCGACGCAGAATCCCTGGGCCAAGGCACTGGTGGACTTCGCCCAGAGCAGCCAGGGCCAGGCGATCGTGGCGGCCAATGGTTTTATCGCCCAGCACGTGCAGGCAATCGGCGTGGAGCCCCGCGCTTCGATGCCCGAGGATTACCAAGCGATTGTGCGCAACGCCCAGCGCTTGACGGTGAACTTTCGTTTCGAGGAAGGCAGCGCCAGCCTGGACAACAAGGCGCGCCAGGATGTGCAGCGGGTGGTGGCCTACCTGAAAAGCCACGGCAAACTGCACAAGCAAGTGACGCTGGTGGGGTTTGGCGATGCCAAGAATGATCCGCAGAGGGCGGCGTTGTTGTCGAAGTTGCGGGCCATGGCGGTGCGCCGGGAGTTGGTGAAAAGCGGCGTCATACTGCGCGATATTCGCGGGTTCGGCGCACAGATGCCGGTGGCGGCGAATACGGCGGATGAAGGCCGGATCAAGAATCGGCGGGTGGAGGTCTGGGTGTACTGAGGCTGGTTTTTGGGGTGTTCAAGCCGGCCTCATCGGGGGCAAGCCCCCTCCCACACTTGGATGTGAATACTGTCAAAATGTGGGAGGGGGCTTGCCCCCGATTGCAGACAACGCGGTCTCACTGCCCGCCGCGCATCATCTCCTTGGGCACATACTTGCCAATCTCGAACTTGCCGATCGCCGCTCGGTGCACTTCATCCGGGCCGTCGGCCAGGCGCAGGGTGCGCTGCATGGCGTACATATAGGCCAGCGGGAAGTCATTGGACACACCGGCACCGCCATGAATCTGGATGGCGCGGTCGATAACCTTGAGTGCCACGTTGGGCGCAACCACCTTGATCTGGGCGATTTCGCTTTTGGCGACTTTATTGCCCACCGTGTCCATCATGTACGCCGCTTTCAGGGTCAGCAGCCGCGCCATGTCGATTTCCATGCGCGAGTCGGCGATCTTGTCGATATTGCCCCCCAGGCGCGCCAGCGGCTTGCCGAAGGCGCTGCGGCTGACCGATCGTTTGCACATCAATTCCAGCGCGCGCTCGGCCATGCCGATCGAGCGCATGCAGTGGTGGATACGGCCCGGGCCAAGCCGGCCCTGGGCAATCTCAAACCCGCGCCCCTCACCCAGCAGCACATTTTCGTAAGGCACGCGTACGTTATCGAACAACACTTCGGCGTGGCCGTGGGGCGCATCGTCGTAGCCGAACACCGGCAGCGGGCGCAGGATTGTTACGCCAGGCGTGTCCACCGGCACCAGGATCATCGAATGTTGCTGGTGGCGTGGCGCGTCCGGGTTGCTCAGGCCCATGAAGATCAGGATCTTGCAACGCGGATCACAGGCGCCGGAGGTCCACCACTTCTTGCCGTTGATCACCCATTCATCGCCCTGGCGTTCGGCGCGGGCGGCCATGTTGGTGGCGTCCGAGGAAGCCACGTCGGGTTCGGTCATGGCGAAGGCTGAACGAATCTCGCCGCGCAGCAGCGGCTCGAGCCAGCGTTGTTTCTGCTCTTGATTGGCGTAACGCACCAGCACTTCCATATTGCCGGTATCGGGGGCCGAGCAGTTGAACGGTTCCGGACCCAGCAACGAGCGGCCCATGATTTCGGCCAGCGGCGCGTATTCGAGGTTGGTCAGGCCAGCGCCCAGTTCGGACTCCGGCAGGAACAGGTTCCACAACCCCTCGGCTTTAGCCTTGGCTTTGAGCTCGTCCATGATCGCAGTGGGCTGCCAGCGGTCACCTTCGCTGACCTGGCGTTCGAACACCGGCTCGGCCGGGTAGACGTAAGCGTCCATGAATGCGCTGACGCGTTCACGCAGTTCCTGAACCTTGGGCGAATAGGCGAAATCCATGAGCGGCTCCCTTCTCTGAGAGGTTGTTTAGGTCATGCAATCGATGCTAGAACAGCGTTGATAATTTACCTAGCCTATTCTCGGCGTGTATTAACATTCATCACCGATATATGATTGGCGTCTGAAGACGTAAAAAATCGCCACCTGATAATAAGAGCGCAACCCCCATGAATCTGAGCAAGGTCGACCTCAATCTCTTTATCGTCTTCGACGCGATCTACACCGAAGCCAACCTCACCCGGGCCGGGCAGATTGTCGGCATCACCCAGCCGGCGGTGTCCAACGCCCTGGCACGCCTGCGCGAGACCTTCAACGACCCGCTGTTCGTGCGTACCGCCCAGGGCATGGTGCCTACGCCGATGGCGCAGAACATCATCGGCCCGGTGCGCAACGCGTTGTCGTTGCTGCGGGTTTCCGTGCAAGAGAGCCGGATTTTCAACCCGCAACAGGCGGCCAAGACTTATCGCATCAGCATGACCGACCTGACCGAAGCGGTGATTTTACCGCTGTTGTTCCAACGCCTGCGCCGCCTCGCGCCGACGGTGGTCATCGAGAGTTTCCTGTCCAAACGCCGCGAAACCACCAAGGAACTGGCCGCCGGGCGCCTGGATTTCGCCGTGGATGCGCCGCTCAACACCGACCCGCAAGTGCGTCACGTCAAGCTGATGGAAGACCGCTACGTATGCGCCATGCGCAAGGGTCACCCGATGGCGGGCAAGGACAAATTCACCCTGGATGACTACCTGTCGCTGACCCATATCCATATTTCCAGCCGCCGCAACGGCCTGGGGCATGTCGACCTCGCCCTGGGCAAGATGGGCATCCAGCGCAAAATCGCCCTGCGCTCCCAGCACTACCTGATGGCATCGCAAGTATTGCAGCAGACCGACATGGTCATGACCGTGCCCGAACGCTTCGCCCGCCGCCACGAACTGCACTGGTTCAACCTGCCCGTCAATGACGTGCCGCCGGTGGAAACCCATCTGTACTGGCATGAAAGCACCGACCAGGACCCGGCGAACCGCTGGATGCGCGAACAGATGATCGAGTTGTGCCAGCAAGTCACCGCCCACGAGAAGAAACTGGATAAGCAACAGGCTTGAAGTTGCAGGAGGCCCCAGTGTGGAGGGCTTGCAGTATCTAAACAACGCCGTAGCGCCCACCGCTAACCACGATGCGAAGCGAGCCGCTCTTGATCTTGATCTGCTTTTGATCTTGATCTCAGGCGCCCCGTTAAACCACGCTGGCCGAACGCAGGCT
>NZ_CVTK01000047.1:214424-239084 GCF_900004785.1 Pseudomonas sp. 28 E 9
ACCGAGCCTAAGCGAGGTGCCGAGTGGTGGGGCAAGAGCGTTTTGCTTACTTTTGCGCTTTTCAAAAGTGAGCCGCTGTAAAAGCGGAACCCATGGCAGCCGTTACCGCAGAAACGGATATGTACTCGGTCCAATCCAACATCCTGGTCGGCCCCGAAGCCGCCATCGGGGGCAAGCCCCCTCCCACATTTGGACCGGGATCGACACAAAAGCCTGATCGGCCCTGAGGCCGCCATCGGGGACAAGCCCCCTTGACGTTCACGTCAACCTGCCATTAGCTTAGCCTCAGGACTTTCTCGAGCACCCCCATGAGCACCACCTACAGCATCTCCGACCTCGCCCGCGAGCTCGACATCACCACCCGCGCCATTCGCTTCTACGAGGAACAAGGCCTGCTCGCCCCCGAACGCCGCGGCCAGGAGCGCATCTACTCGGCACGGGACAAGGTCAGCCTCAAGCTGATCCTGCGCGGCAAGCGCATCGGCTTTTCCCTGGCCGAATGCCGCGAGTTGATCGAGCTCTACGACCCCACCAGCGGCAACCACATTCAACTCAACAGCATGCTGGCAAAGATCGCCGAGCGCCGTGAACAGCTTGAGCAACAGTTGCTGGATATCGAACAAATGAAGCTGGAACTGGACACCGCCGAAGAGCGTTGCACCCAGGCCCTGGCACACACCATGCGCCAGGCCGGCCATTAACCAGAAGGTAACCGCCATGACCCTCCCCTCACACGTACGCCTGGTGGAAGTCGGCCCGCGCGACGGTTTGCAGAACGAAGCCCAGCCGATCAGCGTCGCCGACAAGGTGCGGTTGGTGGACGCCTTGAGCGCCGCCGGCCTGGGCTACATCGAGGTCGGCAGTTTCGTGTCGCCCAAATGGGTGCCGCAGATGGCCGGTTCCGCCGAGGTGTTCGCGCAGATCCAGCGCAAGCCAGGCGTGACCTATGGCGCGCTGGCGCCAAACCTGCGCGGTTTTGAAGATGCACTGGCGGCCGGGGTCAAGGAAGTCGCGGTATTTGCGGCGGCCTCCGAAGCGTTTTCCCAACGCAATATCAACTGCTCCATCAGCGAGAGCCTGGAGCGGTTTGCGCCGATCATGGCCGCGGCCCGGCAGCACGGCGTCAGCGTGCGCGGGTATGTGTCGTGTGTGCTGGGTTGCCCCTACGAAGGTGATATTGCTGCGGAACAGGTGGCGGCGGTCGCCCGCGAACTGTATGCCATGGGCTGCTATGAAGTGTCCCTGGGCGACACGATCGGCACCGGCACGGCGGGCGCGACACGGCGGCTGTTCGAGGTGGTCGGCGCACAGGTGCCGCGCGACAAGCTCGCCGGGCATTTCCACGACACCTACGGCCAGGCGATCGCCAACATCTACGCCAGCCTGCTGGAAGGCATCCAGGTGTTCGACAGCTCTATCGCGGGCCTCGGCGGCTGCCCTTATGCCAAGGGCGCGAGCGGTAACGTTGCCACCGAAGATGTGGTGTACCTGCTCAATGGACTGGGGATCGACACCGGCATCGACCTGGAGCGCCTGATTGGCGCGGGCCAGCAGATCAGCCAGGTGCTGGGACGGGCAAGCGGATCGCGGGTGGCGAAGGCGCGTAATCTCGGTTGAGTAGCACAGCTGTGACAATGTGTTACCGCAGCCCGGCATAACGGGTAACGCGGGAACATAATCCGCCGCCCATCCAAAAAAATAGACCCTGGCAAAAAATCAACTCATTGATTTTAAAGGACTTTAAAAAGTTGGCACGGCTTCTGCTATCTTTATGGCATAACAAGAATAAAAAGCACCAAACCTAATAAAAATAAGACGAAACGACTCTGACATAACAAAAACAACACGGCAGAGACGCAGCTAACAGATTTTTTTGGAGAAGATGTGCTTTGCAGGGTACGGCATGCCGAAACCCGCAACCGGTTAGAGAAAAATAAAACTACCTCAGGTAGCTACCCACTGGTTGGATCGTTTACGAAAAAGCAGATCAGCGCTCAAAAAAATACGTTTGCTCTTGACCCCGGATGGGGGTCGCCAAAACAGCGGTACGGGTCACGGCTACCAAAAACAACAACAGGCCGCCCCTCAATAATAAAAAAAGAGCACGCAACGACAAATTAAAGGGGACCTTCGGGTCCCCTTTGTGCTTTCTGTGTGTTATTGCCAGAGTGTTTGCAACTCTTCGATTGAGATCTCGCGCATGCGGAATTTCTGGATCTTGCCCGTCACCGTCATCGGAAACGCGTCCACGAACTTGAAATGCCTGGGCATCTTGAAGTGGGCGATGCGGCCCTTGCACCAGGTTTGCAGTTCCAGCTCGCTCGCCACCTGCCCCGGGTGGAACTTGATCCAGGCGACGATTTCCTCACCGTAGCGTTCATCGGGGATACCGATGATCTGCACATCGGCCACGGCCGGATGGGTGAAGAAAAACTCCTCAAGCTCCCGTGGATATACGTTCTCGCCACCGCGAATGATCATGTCCTTGTTGCGCCCGACGATGCTCACATAACCGTGCTCGTCCATGGTCGCCAGGTCGCCGGTGTGCATCCATCCCTCCTCATCGACGGCATCGCGGGTGCCTTCTGGGTTGTTCCAATAGCCGAGCATCACGCTGTAGCCGCGCGTGCATAGCTCGCCGATTTCACCGCGTGGCACGGTGTTGCCATCAGCGTCGATGATCCTGTTTTCCAGCTGCGGCTGGGTGCGACCTACGGTGGTCACGCGGCGCTCCAGATCGTCGTCGGCTCCGGTCTGCAACGACACCGGGCTGGTTTCGGTCATGCCATAGGCAATCTGCACTTCGCGCATGTGCAGCTCGCCAATGACCCGGCGCATCACCTCGATCGGGCAGGTTGAGCCGGCCATGATCCCGGTACGCAGGCTGGACAAGTCGAACTCGCCCAGGCGTGGGTGATCGAGCAGCGCGATAAACATGGTCGGTACGCCGTACAGGCCGGTGGCGCGCTCTTCGGCGACGGCGGTCAGCGTCAGCAGGGGGTCGAAGCCGTCGTTGGGATAGATCATGGTAGTGCCGTGGGTGATGCAACCGAGGTTACCCATCACCATGCCAAAACAGTGGTACAGCGGCACGGGAATGACTAAACGGTCCTGCGCGGCAAGCCCGAGGCTTTCGCCGACCATGTAGCCGTTATTGAGGATATTGTGGTGACTGAGGGTAGCGCCCTTGGGGAAGCCGGTGGTGCCGGAGGTGTATTGGATGTTCACGGGTTGGTCGAAGTGCAGGCTGGCCTGGCGACTGTGCAAGTGCCCGGGCGGGACATCGGCACCGAGCGCCGACAGTTGCGACCAGGGCATGAATGCGGGCGGCGGATTGGGGTCCAGGCTGATGAGGCCACGCAGGTCGGGCTTCAGCGCCTGGAGCATGGCGTGGTAATCGGAGGTCTTGAACGCACCGGCACACACCAGCCACTGGCAGCCGGATTGCTTGAGCACGTAGTCCAATTCACTACTGCGGTACGCCGGATTGATATTGACCAGGATCACCCCGAGTTTCGCGCTCGCCACCTGGCAGACCAGCCATTCGGCGCAATTGGGTGCCCAGATGCCCAGGCGGTCGCCGGTTTGCATGCCCAGGGCGAGGAACGCCCGCGCGTGCAGATCAACCGTCTCGGCCAGCTCTCGCCAGGTGTAGCGCCGCTGTTGGTGGCGGACCACCAAGGCTTCGCCATCAGGATACTGCGCAGCGGTAAGATCGAACGCCTCGCCAATGGTCATGGCCAGCAAGGCTTTGTCCTGGGAGCCACGGCTGTAGCTCGGATTCGGTTGATCCATAACGACCCCTGTTGTCTTTTTTGTAGGTTGACGTAAACGTAAACTACGATTGACAGCGCCGCAACGCAAGCTTACGTTAACGTAAAGGTCAGCGCCCTCCCCCGCGCGTTGCCGACACAACAACAAAAGCTCACATTAAGGTGCCTGTCCATGAGTTACCCGTCCCTGAACTTCGCCCTCGGCGAAACCATCGACATGCTGCGCGACCAGGTGCAGTCCTTCGTGGCCAAGGAAATCGCGCCCCGCGCAGCCCAGATCGATATCGACAACCTGTTTCCCGCTGACCTGTGGCGCAAGTTCGGCGACATGGGCCTGCTGGGCATCACCGTGCCGGAGGAGTACGGCGGCGCCGGCCTGGGTTACCTGGCGCACGTGGTGAGCATGGAGGAAATCAGCCGTGGCTCGGCCTCGGTGGCGTTGTCCTACGGCGCCCACTCGAACCTGTGCGTCAACCAGATCAACCGCAATGGCACCCACGCCCAGAAACTCAAGTACCTGCCCAAGTTGATCAGCGGCGAGCACATCGGCGCCCTGGCCATGAGCGAGCCGAATGCCGGTTCCGACGTGGTGTCGATGAAACTGCGTGCCGACAAGCGCGGTGACGCCTACGTGCTCAACGGCAGCAAGACCTGGATCACCAACGGCCCCGACGCCCACACCTACGTAATCTACGCCAAGACCGACGTGGAAAAGGGCGCCCATGGCATCACCGCATTCATCGTCGAGCGTGACTGGGCAGGCTTCAGCCGCAGCACCAAGTTCGACAAGCTGGGCATGCGCGGCTCCAACACCTGCGAGCTGTTTTTCGATGACGTGCACGTCCCCGAGGAAAACATCCTCGGCGTGCTCAACGGCGGCGTCAAAGTGCTGATGAGCGGCCTCGATTACGAACGCGTGGTGCTCTCCGGCGGCCCCACCGGAATCATGCAGGCCTGCATGGACCTGATCGTGCCCTACATCCACGACCGCAAGCAGTTCGGCCAGAGCATCGGCGAGTTCCAGCTGATCCAGGGCAAGGTCGCCGATATGTACACCCAGCTCAATGCCAGCCGCGCCTATCTTTACGCGGTAGCCCAGGCCTGCGAGCGCGGCGAGACCACGCGCAAGGACGCCGCGGGCGTGATCCTGTACAGCGCCGAACGCGCCACGCAAATGGCCCTTGATGCGATCCAGATTCTGGGCGGCAACGGCTACATCAATGAATTCCCCGCCGGGCGCCTGCTGCGTGATGCCAAGCTGTACGAAATCGGCGCCGGTACCAGTGAGATTCGAAGGATGTTGATCGGTCGCGAACTGTTCAACGAAACCCGCTGAAGGAGCTGCTCATGGCTACCCTGCATACCCAGCTCAATCCGCGCTCGGCGGAGTTCGCCGTCAACAGTGCGGCGATGCGCCAACAGGTCGACGCGCTGCACGCCCTGCTCGCCCAGGTACAACAGGGCGGCGGCGCCAAGGCCCAGGAGCGGCATACCTCGCGCGGCAAACTGCTGCCGCGTGAGCGCATCAATCGTTTGCTCGACCCAGGCTCGCCGTTCCTCGAATTGAGCCAGTTGGCCGCCCATCAGGTGTACGGCGAAGACGTGCCGGCCGCCGGCGTGATTGCCGGTATCGGCCGCGTGGAAGGCGTCGAGTGCATGATTGTCGCCAACGATGCAACCGTGAAAGGCGGCTCGTACTACCCGTTGACGGTCAAGAAACACTTGCGCGCCCAGACCATCGCCGACCAGAACCGCCTGCCGTGCATTTACCTGGTGGACTCCGGCGGTGCCAACCTGCCGCGCCAGGATGAAGTGTTTCCGGACCGCGAACACTTCGGGCGGATCTTCTTCAACCAGGCCAACATGAGCGCCCAGGGCATCCCGCAGATCGCCGTGGTGATGGGCTCCTGCACCGCCGGTGGCGCCTATGTACCGGCCATGGCCGACGAAGCGATCATGGTGCGCCAGCAGGCGACTATCTTCCTCGCCGGCCCGCCGCTGGTGAAGGCCGCCACCGGCGAAGTGGTGAGCGCCGAAGACCTCGGCGGCGCCGATGTGCACTGCCGGATTTCCGGCGTGGCCGACCACTACGCCGACAACGATGAACACGCCCTGGCCCTGGCCCGCCGCAGCGTGGCCAACCTCAATTGGCGCAAGCTGGGCGAGTTGCGCCAACGCACGCCCGTCGCGCCGTTGTACAGCGGCGAAGAGTTGTATGGCGTGATCCCGGCCGATGCCAAGCAGCCGTTCGACGTGCGCGAAGTGATCGCGCGGCTGGTGGACGGTTCGGTGTTCGATGAGTTCAAGGCGCTGTTCGGCACCACCCTGGTGTGCGGCTTTGCGCACCTGCACGGTTATCCGGTGGCGATCCTGGCCAACAATGGGATCCTGTTCGCCGAAGCCGCGCAAAAAGGCGCGCACTTTATCGAACTGGCCTGCCAGCGCGGGATTCCGCTGCTGTTTCTGCAGAACATCACCGGTTTCATGGTCGGCCAGAAGTACGAAGCCGGCGGCATCGCCAAGCACGGCGCCAAACTGGTCACGGCGGTAGCCTGCGCCAAAGTGCCGAAGTTCACCGTGATCATCGGCGGCAGTTTCGGTGCCGGCAACTACGGCATGTGCGGTCGTGCCTATGACCCGCGCTTTTTGTGGATGTGGCCCAACGCGCGCATCGGCGTGATGGGCGCCGAACAGGCGGCGGGCGTGCTGGTGCAGGTCAAGCGCGAGCAGGCCGAGCGCGCCGGCAATGCGTTCAGCGCCGAGGAAGAAGCCGCGATCAAGCAGCCGATCCTCGACCAATATGAAACCCAGGGCCACCCCTACTATTCCAGCGCACGCCTGTGGGATGACGGCGTCATCGACCCGTTGCAGACCCGCGACGTGCTGGCCCTGGCGTTGTCCGCCGCACTCAATGCGCCTATCGAGCCGAGCCGCTTCGGCGTATTCCGCATGTAACCTGTAGGAGCGAGCTCGCTCGCGAAAAACGTCCAGTCAACGCGTGCATCCTGGATACCCGCGCTATCGTTGACGACCTTCGCGAGCAAGCTTGCTCCTGCAGGAGGCCTCTCATTTTCATGGAGCTTCTTGCATGAGCGATTTCAACACCCTCGAACTGATCACCGACAGCCGTGGCTTTGCCACGTTGTGGCTCAGTCGTGAAGCCAAGAACAATGCGTTCAACGCGCAGATGATCCGCGAACTGATCATCGCCCTCGACCACGTCCAGGGCGACCCGTCCCTGCGCTTTCTGGTGTTGCGCGGGCGCGGCAAGCACTTCAGCGCCGGCGCCGACCTGGCCTGGATGCAGCAGTCGGCCGAGCTGGATTACCACACCAACCTGGACGACGCCCGGGAACTGGCCGAGTTGATGTACAACCTGGCCAAGCTGAAAATCCCCACCCTGGCGGTGGTACAAGGCGCCGCTTACGGCGGCGCGCTGGGATTGATCAGTTGCTGCGACATGGCGATTGGCGCCGATGACGCGCAGTTCTGTCTGTCGGAAGTGCGTATCGGCCTGGCACCGGCGGTGATCAGCCCATTCGTGGTGCAGGCCATCGGTGAACGCGCGGCCCGTCGCTATGCGTTGACGGCCGAGCGGTTTGACGGCCAGCGTGCGCGGGAGATCGGCCTGTTGGCGGAAAGCTACCCGCTCGAGACGTTGGAGCAACGGGTGGATGAGTGGATCGCCAACCTGCTGCACAACAGCCCGGCAGCGATGCGTTCGAGCAAAGACTTATTGCGTGAGGTGGGCAGCGGTGCCCTTACCCCGGCGCTGCGGCGTTACTGTGAAAACGCCATCGCGCGAATTCGGGTCAGTGCCGAGGGCCAGGAAGGCTTGCGCGCCTTTCTGCAAAAACGCGCACCCAGCTGGCAATCCAAGGAGCCGCACCCATGAGCCCACTGACAAGCGTGCTGGTGGCCAACCGTGGCGAAATCGCCTGCCGAATCATGCGCACCGCCAAGGCGATGGGGCTGACCACCGTGGCCGTGCACAGTGCAATCGACCGTGATGCGCGGCACAGCCGCGAAGCCGATATTCGTGTCGACCTGGGCGGCAGCAAGGCCACCGACAGTTACCTGCAGATCGACAAACTGATCGCCGCTGCCCACGCCAGCGGCGCCCAGGCGATTCATCCGGGCTACGGCTTCCTTTCGGAAAACGCCGGGTTCGCTCGGGCCGTCGAGGCGGCGGGCTTGATCTTCCTCGGCCCGCCCGCCTCGGCCATTGACGCCATGGGCAGCAAGTCGGCGGCCAAGGCGCTGATGGAAACCGCCGGTGTGCCGCTGGTGCCGGGCTATCACGGCGAGGCCCAGGACCTGGAGACCTTCCGCGCGGCCTGCGCGCGTATCGGTTACCCGGTGCTGCTCAAGGCCACGGCCGGCGGCGGCGGCAAGGGCATGAAGGTGGTCGAGGACGTCAGCCAGCTGGCAGAAGCCCTGGCCTCCGCCCAGCGTGAGGCGCTGTCGTCATTTGGCAACGGGCAGATGCTGGTGGAGAAATACCTGCTCAAACCGCGCCATGTGGAAATCCAGGTATTTGCCGATCAACACGGTAACTGCCTGTACCTCAATGAGCGCGATTGCTCGATCCAGCGGCGTCATCAAAAGGTCGTGGAAGAAGCCCCCGCGCCGGGACTCGGTGCCGGGCAGCGCAAGGCCATGGGCGAAGCGGCGGTACGTGCGGCCCAGGCAATTGGTTACGTGGGCGCGGGGACCGTGGAGTTCCTGCTGGATGCGCGCGGCGAGTTTTTCTTCATGGAGATGAACACCCGCCTGCAGGTCGAGCATCCGGTCACCGAGGCGATTACCGGCCTCGACCTGGTGGCCTGGCAGATCCGCGTGGCCCAGGGCGAGGTGCTGCCGATCAGCCAGGCAGAGGTACCGCTGAAGGGGCATGCGATTGAGGTCAGGCTGTATGCCGAAGACCCGGCCACTGATTTCCTGCCCGCCACCGGACGGCTGGCCCTGTACCGCGAGTCCAGGCCCGGCCCGGGGCGGCGCGTGGACAGCGGCGTCGAGCAAGGGGACAGTGTTTCGCCGTTCTACGACCCGATGCTCGGCAAGTTGATTGCCTGGGGCGAGGACCGTGAACAGGCGCGGCTGCGGTTGCTGAGTATGCTCGACGAATTTGCGGTGGGCGGGCTCAAGACCAACCTGGGCTTCCTGCGGCGCATCATTGGCCATCCGGCCTTTGCCGCGTCCGAGCTGGATACCGGGTTTATTCCGCGCTATCAGGCTGAGCTGCTGCCGGTGGCCGGGGCGTTGAGCGATGAGTTCTGGCAGGCGGCAGGTTCGGCCTTTATGCAAACCTTGCCGGCCGGTGACGGGCCGTGGGCCGCGACCCACGGCTTTCGCGCGGGGCTGCCGGCGCAGGTTTCACTGCATTTGAGCTGTAATGGCCAGGATCGACTGGTCACGCTGGCCGGGCCATCGTCGCCACTCATGGACGAGCAGCTGGTCATCGAACACCAGGGTATCCGTCGCGCCCATCTGGCCGTGCGCAATGAAGGCACGGTGTACCTGCGCTGGGATGGCGAGATGCAGGCGGTCAGCCTGTTCGACCCGATTGCGGCGGCCGAGGCCGGTCACACCGCTCAAGGCGGTCTCACCGCGCCCATGAACGGCAGCATTGTGCGCGTGCTGGTGGACATCGGCCAACGCGTCGAAGCCGGTGCGCAACTGGTGGTTCTTGAAGCGATGAAGATGGAACACAGCATCCGCGCGCCCGCGGCGGGCGTGGTCAAGGCCTTGTTTTGCCAGGAGGGCGAGATGGTCGCCGAAGGCAGTGCGCTGGTGGAACTGGAGCCGGCGCACTAGAACTTCGCCATGGCTTGCACGACCACGCCCAGGATGCGGCAATCGTCGGTGAACAGCAGTTTGGGGTAAGTGGGATTGAGCGGCACCAGGTAAAGCTGGCCGCTGTCTGCCTGCAACCGGCGAAAGGTCGCCTGGGGGTTGTCCAGCCATTGCGCAACCACCAGTTTGCCGGGCTGCGCCTCGATGGCCGGATCGACCAGGATCAGCATGCCTGCGCTGATGCTCAGGCCGGTGGGCGCAGTCATGGCGTCGCCGATCACCGGCAGCCAGAAGGCGTCGCCGTGGGCATGGTAATCGGTCAATTCAAAGCGTTCCGGCCCATAGCTGGCGCGTGCTTCGCGCAGTTCGCACACACCGCCCCAGTCATTGACCGGGTAGCGAAAATACGGGTTGTAGTGGTGCTCCAGGGCCGCCTGTGTATCTGCCCGCTCACGAATCTCCAGCGCCACCTCAAGGTAGCCCAGCCCCAACTCCGCCAGCACTCGGTTCATGTCCGCCAGGCTCGGGACGCGGCGCTTGTTGAGCCAGTGACCCACGCCGCCCTGGGACATGCCCAGGCGCTCCGCCAGTTCATCCTGCGTGACCTTGCGGTCTTTCATGTTGGCTCGCACCAACGCTATCCAGTTATCCATGGCGCTGACAATACGTTGCGTATTTGCCAGGGCAATAAACAGTTTGTAGTAATCCATGAAACGACATAAATACGATACGTACTATCATCCGTACAAGGTTTTCGACACCCACCCAGAGTACCTCCCCTCATGACGACGAGCCCGTATCACCTGCCTGAAACACCTGAAAACACCGAGCTGCACGACATGCGCTGCAGCGGTGCCGCACAGCGCGCGCTGGACTACTATTTGAAAGAAGAGATGTCTGCGCCGGACTCGGACCCGAGCTTTTTCACCCTCAAGCCTGGCATCAGCCAGGAGGAAGCGCTGGTGCACGCCTCCGACCTGCTGCGCAGCGCGGCGGCAACCGCCTACGAGTCGGCGAGCAGCCATCAGGGCAATCAGCGTGACCTGGCATTTTCGGTGGTGTATTTGATTGATATGGCGAAGGCGATGGTGGAGCGGTCGTTGCGAGCGCCGAACGCTCAGGCAAACGGATGATGGGCGCAGGCGAAAAATATTTCTATCGAACGGATAAAAACATTTGACTTGCAAATGATAATGATTATTATTGGACCCAGCTGATCGCGAGATCAGTCAATAGACCAAGAGCCCTTAGGTCGGACTCCTGGAATATCTCCTCATCAGGCTAATCACGGTTTTTGACCCGGCTCTTTGGCCGGGTCTTTTTTTTGCCAGTTGTTCTGGCATGGCTTCAGGCTAATGAAGACTGTGTGTTGCTTGATGGCGCGGATGGTAGCAAAAGACCATTGCGAAAAGAAAGCCGCAGCCAGGCTTCAGCCCATTTCTTCACGATTTAGCGCTTGAGAATCAATCTCATAGACCCTAAGCTGCCGCAGCGTCACGGATGACGCCCCCTCCCCCGTGCAACAATTTTGCTTCCAGACATTGCCTGCCGCCTGTGTAAGATAGCCGCCACAACCTCATATTCAGGCAACCAGACTATGACCGTGGCCTTGACGTCCATCAAAATCAGCACCGACTTCGACAGCGGCAATATCCAGGTCCTGGATGCCAGCGATGCCTACCAGTTGCTGCTGGCGATCAAACCCGACACCCGTAGCCAACACTACCAATGGTTCCACTTCAAGGCCGAAGGCATGCATGTGGGGCACACTCACACGTTTCGCCTGAGCAACGCGGGCCGGTCATCCTACAAGCATGCATGGACCGGCTATAACGCCGTGGCGTCCTATGACCACGTCAATTGGTTCCGCGTGCCATCGCGCTTTGATGGCGAAATCCTGCATATCAGCCTCCAGACCCGGGAAAAACACGCGTGGTTCGCCTACTTCGAACCCTACAGCCGTGAACGCCACGACTGGTTGATCGAACAGGCGCTGAAGTACGCCGGCGTCAAGCTGCTGGCCACCGGTAAAAGTGTCGAGGGCCGTGATATCCAACTGCTGCGCCGTGGCAAAGGCGGCGAAGGCCGCCGCAAGGTCTGGATCATTGCCCAGCAGCACCCCGGCGAACACATGGCCGAATGGTTTATGGAGGGCGTGATCGAACGCCTGCAACAGAGCGGTGACACCGAGTTGAAAAAGCTCCTGGCCGTCGCCGACCTGTACCTGGTGCCCAACATGAACCCCGACGGCGCATTTCATGGCCACCTGCGTACCAACGCCATGGGCCAGGACCTCAACCGCGCCTGGCAGAGCGCCAGCCAGGAACTCAGCCCGGAAGTCCTGTTCGTGCAAGAGCAGATGGAAAAACATGGCGTCGACCTGTTCCTCGATATCCACGGCGACGAAGAAATCCCCTACGTGTTCACTGCCGGCTGTGAAGGCAACCCCGGCTACAGCCCGCGTATCGAAGCCCTGGAAAAACACTTCCGCAGTCACCTGAGCCAACTGACCCGTGACTTTCAGACCACCTACGGCTACACCCGCGATCTGCCGGGCGAAGCCAATATGACCCTGGCGTGCAATGCGGTCGGTGAGAAGTACGACTGCCTGTCACTGACCCTGGAGATGCCCTTCAAGGACAACGACGACGCGCCCAACGCGAAAACCGGTTGGTCCGGCGATCGCTCCAGGCAGTTGGGCAAGGATGTGCTGAGCAGCGTGGCCGATATCATCGGCCACGTGCGTTGACTGTCGGTCAAAGCTGATCAGTGGCGGCTGCCGGTCATGCTTTGCAGCACGCCGTCGCGGCGAATCAACCCGTGGAACAGCGCGGCCGCCAGATGCACCAGCACCGTCAGGAACAGCAGGTAGGCAAGATAACCATGGGCCTTGCGCAACAGCGCAAACAACGGTGCATTCGCCGAGACCAATGCCGGCAGTTGCACGGAGCTGCTGAGCATCACCGGGTCACCGGCGGCCGAAATCATTGCCCAGCCCAACAACGGCAGCACCAGCATCAAGCCATACAACACCCAGTGAGACGCTTTGGCCGCGAGCACTTGCCAGCGCGGCAAGTCAGCCGGCAGCGGCGGTTGGCGCGTGGAAAAACGCACCACCAGGCGCACGATGACCAGCGCCAGAATGGCGATGCCCAGCGGCTTGTGCAGGTGAATCAGCCACTCGTGGCGCTCGGACACCGACGCCGCCAGGCCCGCACCGATAAACAGCATGGCGATGACCATCAACGCCATCAGCCAGTGCAGCAAACGCGCCAGCGGGGCGAAAAAGCGTGGTTGAATCTTCATGGCTTCGACTCCTGGGAGGCACTGTGCAACGGGCTGACTTCACCGGCGCGGCGCAGGTAGGAACTGGCATAGGCCGCCGAGCGGGCCGCCAGCAGCGGGTCATTGGACGCCTCGATACCGCTGGGCAGAATCAGCGGGTCGAAGTTGATATCGCGGCAATCGCCGTCGGCTTGTGGCTGGCTGCTCTGCAGCACCAGGGTGCCGGCGTTGACTACCTTGTGCGCGCCGGTCCAGGTCTTGCTGGCGTCATCGAGCGGGTCGCCGGGATTGGCCAGCGTCATGTTCAACTGCCAATGCAGCGGCCGCGCAGCCAGGCGCTGCACCAGGTCTTTTTCCAGGAAGTCGCCCCCCTCAGGCGCGGTATCGCCCGCCGCATCCTGGCTCTGTGGCACCACGGTCCAGCGCACGGCCTGGCGTTTGCCGTCGGCGCTCACCAGGTAAAACGCGTTGATGCCGTTATAGGTTTCGGTCGCGTAACTGGCCGATGGCCTGGCGGTTTTGACCCAGGCCAGAAACCCCGCTGTCTCCGGGTGGGCGGCAAAAAACGCCGGCATGCTCGCCGGGTTCGGCTTGCCGGTGGCCGGGTCCGGCGCGCCGGCCTTGAGCAATTGGTAGAACGCCTCGGGCGTGCCCACCGGGAACACCGGCATGCTGTTCATCCCGGTGCGCCACTGCTGGCCGTTGGCCTGGCTGAACTGCACGGCAAAACTGCGGATCGGCACACTGCTGTCCGGCGCATAAGGGTTGCCGCTGGGCAAGGCGAAACGCCCGATCAACGGGGTTTTCGCCTCGTTGAACACCTGGGCGCTGGAGTAGGCACGCACTTCGGGACTGCTCTCGAAGTACCCGGCCACGCACACGCCCTTGGCATGGTTACGCCGAAACCCCGGGTGCACACCGTTATTGGTTTCCAGGGCATTGACCAGGGTTTTTGGCCGCAGGCGCTGTGGGTCGAGGGTGCCGTTGACGTAGGCAAATGCCCCGGCAACAACGGCAACCACGGCACCGATACCGGCGAGTCGCGCGATCAGGCTCGCAGTGCTTAACGGAGGACGGGGCGGTGGTGAGTGATCTACCATGAATGAACTCCAGGGCCTGAGGCCTTAGGGGGTGAAACATAAGGTCGGAGCATTGAGACGCACGCCGATACACTCTATTCCCTGGCCGCATTTTATTTTTCGGCCCATGGAATAACCTTCGGCGCCGAACGTCTCTCCAGTCCCAGCAGCGTAGTAGCCAACCAGACACCCATGCACGAACTCGACGAACAGTTACGCGAACTCATCCCCAGGCTGCGGCGCTTTGCCGTGTCCCTGACCCGTAACGCCAGCAGCGCCGACGACCTGGTGCAGTCCACCCTGGAACGGGCCATCACCGCCTGGGCCGACAAGCGCATCGAAGGCGACCTGCGCGCGTGGCTGTTTTCGATCCTGTACCGACAATTCCTCGACGCCCATCGGCGCAACCGACGCTACGCGCGCATGCTCGAATTCTTCACCGGCCGCGACGATGCGCAGCCCTCGGTAGAGCGTACGGTGATGGCCCAATCCACCCTGCAAGCCTTCGACCAACTCACTGCCGAGCAGCGCGCCCTGCTGCTGTGGGTGTCGGTCGAAGGCTTGAGCTACAAGGAAGTCGCCGAAATACTCGACGTGCCCATCGGTACGGTGATGTCGCGTCTCTCACGCGCCCGCCATGCCTTGCGTCAACTCAGCGATGGCGAAATTGCCAGCCCTTCCCTGCGGATACTCAAATGATCAGCCTGCCTCCCAGCGAACGTGACTTACACGCCTACGTCGATCACCAGTTGCCGGACAGTGATCGCCGTGTCCTTGAAACCTGGCTGGCGAGCCACCCCGACGTGGCCGCCCAGGTGCATGCCTGGCAACAGGATGCGCAGTTGCTGCGCGCATCCTTGAGCGGTGCCCTGCAACAACCGGGCAACCCGGCATTGGACCCGGCGCTGATTCGCCAGCGCGTCAAGCATCGGTCCCGCCGCCATCTCGCCACTGCGGCGCTGCTGCTGATCGCGGTCAGCCTTGGCGGACTGGGCGGCTGGCACGCCCGCGAGGCCACCCAGCCAGGGCTGTTGCCGATGGCCGATGCGATGCAGGCCTACCGCCTGTTTGCCCAGGACGGCATCATGCCCGCCGACTACAACGCTCAGGACCGCAGCACCATGCAGGCCTGGCTCGATCGTTACTTCAACCAGGCCCATCGCTTGCCCGACTTGAGCCAGGCGGGGTTCAAGCCGGTCAGCGGGCGACTGCTCACCACCGACCAAGGCGCAGCGGCCATGGTGCTGTACGAAGACCCGCGGGGCCGGCGCATCAGTTTCTATATCCGCCCACCGGGCCCGAACAACGGCTTCCTGCCGCGCGGCAGCCGCAGCGCCGACGGCTTGCAGGCCGATTATTGGTCGGGCGGCGGGTACAACTACGCGATGGTCAGTCCCGTGGATCAGGCCAGCCCCGGGCAAATGAAGTTCTAGAAGCCCACGTCCAGCACCACGTTGTCCACATAGATACCGGCCGGTGGCGTGGGCTGGTCGGTGTAGATCCTGGCGTTGTAGTTGTACACCTGGCTGCCCGTGCCCAAGCCATTGCCGGGGTTGACCTCGGCCGTGGAGCTGGCCCGCCGCGCCGCGCCAATACTGCCCCAACGCGTGGTACCGGCACTTTTGAAAAGGTCGTAGGCCAGGTAGTTGCCGCCGGAAACCATGCGCCGCCGGCCACCGACGCTGACCGCGTTCTGGCCATCGCTCAAGCCCACGGTGTAGGCGCTGCCCTTGGTGCAGGCAATGTTGATGGTCTGCCCGGTCACGGCGGCGAACCCGCTGACCACTGGCGCGCTGCCGAAGCTGACATTGGGCGCGGTGATCTGGCAGTCATTGGTCACGTTCATGCTGACGGTCAGCGCCGCCGTGCCGCTGCCGATGTCACGCCCCAGGCAGATGCCGCCAAGACCGACTCCCGAGCAGTAGTTCCAGTTCCAGGCGATGTTCAGCGTCTCGGTATACAAGCCGGCGGCGACATTGCTGCCGGTGATGCTGCCCAGGTACAGCGGTATGGTTTTCGTACCCGGCCCCGCGATCAGGCCGATGATCTGGGCGATACCGCCGGCGCCGCCAAAATCGAACTGCGCCCCACGGGTGATCGGATAACTGGTGCTGTTGGTGCCATAAATCGTGTAGCCGATCACATCCCCGGTCGGCCCGCGCATGCCGCCCTGAGTCGACGTGATCGTGGCGTAGAAATGGTCGGTCGACACCAGCAGCGAGATCAGCGCCGAGGTGCAGCTCAGCCCGGCATTGGTGGTGGAGCTGGTTTGCGCAGCGGTGCGTACGGTCATCGAACTGATAGAGCCGAAACTGGCCGGTACCGTGGACGCCACCGAACACACGGCCAATGCCTTGCCCGAACACAACAGCCCCAAGCCAAACAGCCCTACCCCACACAGCCATCCCTTGCCCTTCACCTGGACACTCCCTGTTCAATCCTTCATTGGCAGACCAACGGCCCGACCAGCGGCACGTCCTGTTGCTGCTCATCGATATCGAAGCTCGCCTGGCAGCTGCGACCTTCTGCGAGAGTGACGTGCAGCGTGTTGTGGGCGCTGAGGTTTTCCAGATACACCAGCCCGTCCCAGCCCACGACTGCCTGGGTGTTGCTCTGTTCATGCACCACCAGGCTGCCCAGCGGCAACTCCTGGTGCTGACCGTCGACCAGGGTGATGCTCGCGGCGAGCACCCGGCGCAATGGAAACTCCAGCAGATAGCCGCTGCCACGGCGCACCGACACGCGCTGCTCGACATTCGGGGTCTGCACGTTCGGTGGCAGGTTCAGCGGGTCGATTTCATATTTGGCGCGGTAATAGGCACTGCTCCAGGGCACCAGCAAGTGGCCCTTGTGGTCGGTCTCGCCGACCAACTGGTTTTCATAGCGCACCGGGATCCCGGCAAACCCTTGGGTGCTCACCACCACAAAGGCATCGTTGATCCGGTTGGCGGCAAACGTGTTACCGCCCATCCACACCAGCGAGCCGCTGGCATCCGCCCAGCGTGTCTGGGCATCGCTGCTGCCGTACACACCGGCCTGCAACTGCACCGATTGCAGGCGCCAGGTCAGGTCGGCCTGGCGATAAGCCGGGGCATCACCCTGGGCGTAGCCGAGGTTATAGCCCACCCCGCCTTCGCTGGGCACCGCCCGGCTGTAGTTGATGCGTTGGCGGCTGGCGCCGTCCTTGCCGCGCTCGGTGCTCAAGGCCAGGCTGCCGTTGAGGTCGAACGGAATCACCAGTTGCGCCTGCATCGCCCAGTTGCTGTCACCGATTTCGCGGTTGGCCGACAGGTACACGCTGGAGTTGCGCCACAGCGGTTTGCTCCAGCTCAGGTTGAGCAGGCGCGTGCGCGAGTCGTCCGCCGCCTGCACGTCGAAATAGCCCAGGCCGAGGCTGCCGAACCGCTCGAGGTTGAGGCTCAGGGTGACTTGCTCGCTGCGCTTGCTGAGGCGAGCGTAGGGCGTGTCGACCAGGGTCAGGTCGGCATACGCGTCGCGCCGTTCGACACGTTGGTACATCAGGCTGTAGCGCGCGCTGTTGTACTGATAGCCCAGGCTCAGTTGCCGGCCGCTGCGGCTGTCGAACCGACTCTGGCTGACGGCGGTATTGAGCACGCCGAAATTGCCCAGGCGCAGGTTGCCGCCGAGCCCGCCGAGGGCCAGGTCGCTGGACGCTTCGGCGTGGCTTTCCAGGGTGAGGTTGTCGGAATAGCCGTAGCGGAACGTACCGCTGGCCACGCCCGGCCCGTAGCCGAAATCGCGCAGGGTGTAGTCACGGCGCAAGGTCCCGGCGGCCACGGAAAAATCCGTCAGGCCGTGTTGCAGCAAGGTGCTGGTGACATAGAAGGGAACAGTGGTCGACACCTGGCGGCCGAGGGCGTCGGTGGTGACTACCACGGCCTCACCGGCACCATTGATGAACGGGATGTTGGTCAGGGTGTACGGCCCGGGTTGCAGCTGGGCGCTTTCGGTCTTGTAGCCGTTGATGAACAGGTCGACCGACGAGGGCACCGCCGCCTCGCCGGCAAATTGCGGCAAGGGGTACGTCACCAGGTCCGGACGCACGGCAAAGTCCCGCGACAGTTGCACCCCGCCCAGGCGCACCGAGCTGCTCCAGGGCAACGCAGCGCTGATCACGTCGCCGGCCTCGTAGGTGAGCAGCCGCTCATCATCGGAGAAGCGCCAAGTGGTGTCGTAGCGCCGATAACCATTGTTGAGCGTGCTGTTGCTGATGCCACTGGACAGGGTCTGGCGCAGTTGCCCGGTGTTGGACAAGGTGCCCCAGTTATCGAACAGGCGCACCTCGTTCCAGGCCGCAAGGTAACTGCCGCCCTCGTCGGTGTCGTTGAAATACACGTCATAGTTGAGCAAGGCGCCGAAGCTGCTCATGGCCTGGGTGCGCGGGTAGGTGTTGCGGTTGCCGATGAACTGCTCCTGCAACCAGGACGGTGGCACATCCAGCAGCAGGCGCTGGCCATTGCTGTCGTAATCACTGTGCAGGCCAGGCACGCTGTCCAGGGCCACGCTGCCGTCGGGGTCACCCGGCAGTTTCATGCCCACGTCTCGCAAGGCGCTGGCGGGCACGAAGAGTTGCCCGGCACGTTGCTCGACCGCGATGACCCGGCCGGTGTCCATCTGGTTGACCACCAATTGCAGAAACAGCTGTGCATCGGCGACCGCCTCCATGCTGCTCGGCGGCGGCGGCAGATCGCCCGCTACCGCAGCGCCCCACAACCCGCTTGCCACTGCCATCGATGGCCATATACCACGAGCCCAACCACGACTCACCATGGCGTTGCGTCCTTCAATGGACATCTCCATCCTGTTAAAACCCGGGCTCGCACCCGTCTCGCGACACACCGTTTATCGTGTCGGCGCGAGGCTCTCCACTTGCGTCGCGCCGTTGATCCTGACCTGCAGCGGCTGGTCGCCCGGCACATCGCCCGGCATCGGCCAGCGCATGGTCGCCCCCGGCAATACGTAGCCGAGCAGCCCTTCCACCAGCGGCCGGGTCTGGCCGCCCTGTTTGAACGAGGCATCGGTCAACCGCGCATGCACGGCGCCCTGGTTACGCACCTCGATATAGCTGCGCCCGGCCACATTGACCTTCTTCCAGCTCAATTGCGGCTGCCCGGCGCCCTTGGGGTCGCGCTGGCGGGTGGCGTCGTCCTTGCTCCACAGGCCGGCACCGTAGGCAAACAAGGGCACCGAATAGCGCATCTGGAAACGAATCGCCGCCGCCGTATTCTTGCCCTCCGGTGGCGCGGGCACCTGCAGCGCCGAGGGAATTTCATCGATGATGATGCGATAGGCCAACTCCCGGCCTGGCGGCACTTCACGGGTGCGGGTCAGGCGCACCAGTTGCTTCTGCCCGGGTTCGATCCTGGCCACCGGCGGGCTGCCGACCACATCGCGCTGGTTCTGGTACTGCTCGTCGAAGCCGTTCTGGCTCCAGGCAAACACGCGCACCTGCAGGTTGGCCGTCTCGCTGCCACGGTTCTCCAGCCACAGCGCACTGGCCTGTTGGTCGGCCTCCAGCACCGGGTCGATGGGCCAGATCAGCACCGAGCTGGCCGCCTGCACAAGCCCGCTCGTGCACAGGGCACCCAGGACAACACCCGCGGCCCACAGCCGCCGGGAAGGTGAACGCATAAAACCACTCCTTATTCCCATAGCCCTACCACGACAGCTGCACCTGCAACGTGTCGCTGTACGTCCCCCCAGGCTGATTGCCCGGCAGTACCACCCGCCCGTAGATCGGCAGGCTGATGGTGTTTGCATCGCTGTAGCTCACGCTGACGCTCTGGCCGATCCCCAGGCTCTGGCTGAACGCCGCATCGCGAAACAGTTGGTAAGCCACCCGCGCGCTGCCGCTGTTGTGCAGCAAATTGCGCCCGGTGCCGCTGTGCAACCCGCCGTCGACACTCATGCTCAGCGCCACGCCCGGCGTACATTGCAGGGTCACGCCGCCGGTAAGGGCCGCCGTCACCGTGCTGGTGGCCAGGGCCGAATAGCTGCCATAGGTCAGCGTGCCGTAGTTGCTGGCGCTGCCCACGATCAGGCAACCCGGCGTGATGGTCGCGCTGACCTGGAAGCTCTGGCTGGTCACCGCCGACAACGGTAGTGGCAACGCCAGCCCACAGGCCAACCACACCCTGAGCCACATCGTCAGAACGTCAGCTCCACGGCCACGGTGTCGGTGTAGACGCCTGCCGGCAGGCCCGGCTTGCCCACCGCGCGGCCATACAGGCCCACGGTTTGCGCGACACCGGTACTGGCGGCGAGAGTAATCACGCCATCGACCGCCAACAGCGAAGAGAAACCGCTGTCGGTGTAAAAGTCATAGGGCACGAAATTGCCCGCGCCATCGGCCAGTGCGCGAGTACCACCCGGCGAGGCGCCGTCATGGGCACCGGCGCGCACTTTGACAGCGGGCGTGGTGCCGGCCGAACACAGGATCGACAGCGCGCCGCCGGTGCCGGTGCCGCCCAGCAACTGGGCATCGGCGTTGGTAAACAAGCTATTGGTCGTACCGAAGTTGAGGCTACCGAAGTTCAGCCCGGTCGCGGCACCGGAGCCGTTGACCTGGCAGCTGGCAATCAAGGTCAGGCTGGAGCTGATCTGCCCGGTCACGGTGGTCGCCGCATTGAGGCTGGAGCCCATCGCCAGGCCCAGGGCGCAAACGCCCAATCGAGATACGAGTACATGCATGATATCCATCCTCATGGTTTACCAATCCAGAGTCACCGTCAGGGTGTCTGTATAGATGCCGGCCGGTAAGGCCCTGGTATTCGCCACCACGGAGCCGAATACCGGGATCGGTATCTGGGTGTCGTGGGTCATGGCGAAGTTTCGTTGCTCGCCGATGCTGTAGGCGCTGCGACCCAGAGGGTCTGCCCACAGCTGATAGGGAATGGACTGGCGCCCGTTGCTCAGGCGCCGCGTGATGCCGTCGCCGTTGGTGCCACCGTCGATGGTCACCGTGAAACTGTTGGCCACCGAGGGGCTGCAGGACACCGACAAGGGGGTTTTGTCGCCCGCGGAAACGGCCGCGCCCAGGGTGTCGTTCCAGGTCGGTCCCTGGCTGCCGAAATCCAGCATCGCGGTACCGCCTTCGGGCGTCACGGGCGCCGTGTCGACGCTCTTGTTGACCTCGCAGCTGGCGGTGATCACCAGTTGCGCCTGAATCTGCCCGCCGGCGGCAGCCGCTTGCGCGTCTTCGGCCAGCAACAGCAGAGCCGTTACGGCCAGGTAGCGGATTACCATGTGACCGTAACCTTGAGCAGGTCGGAATAACGGCCGACGACGGGGATGTCCTTGAGCGGCTCGATACGGCCGAACAGCGGCAGGTCGACGGAGCCGCTGTCCGGCACGCGACCGCTGACCGGCATATCCACCGGCAACGGGATCAACCGCGCGGCGTCGGCATAAATGCGATAGGGGATGGGCTTGCTCGCCGGCGCGCCATTGGCCAGATAGCGCACTTCGCCAACGCCGCCATGCAGGCCGCCGTCAACGCGCACTTGATAGGGTGTATCGGGATTGCATTCCAGGCGTGGCTGGCGCTGGCTGATCAGCGCCGCACTCAAGGGCCCGGCCGGGTCATCCAGACGCGGGCCGCTGCCGAAATCCAACACGCCAAGCTGCTCGATGCCCGCAGTGCGCGTGGTACCCACCAACTGGCAACCGCGCTGCACATCGATGCGCACCACCACTTGGACCTGCGCCGCGAACACCGTGTTGCAGAGCATCATGCCCATGACTGCCAATACTGTCCGTTCCTTCACTGCCCCAAATCCTTATACAGGGGTGGCTCCTGCGTATAAGGGTAGCCACTTGGGGAAAATCTGCCAGTCTGGTCAGAAATACCCCGGCGTTCGGCTGTTCCGGGAGGGCTGGCTGCCGCCTGGGTATTGGTCAAATCGTGGCGAGCGTCCTAAAGTGAGCGACCACCGAAACAAGAGTGACGCGCCTTGACCGTGCTTTCCCTGATCCGTCGCCTGCTGGGCACCACACCCCAACAGGCGGGGGCATCGCCCATCAGTGCTTTTTTCCGGCACAAGGCTGAGCAGCAGGGCTATACCCTCAGCGCCGGACAGACCCGCGCCATTGCCGCGCTGGCCCGCGAAACCGAACACCTGCTCAGCGGCCGGCCCGCCCGCAGCCTGTACCTGCACGGCCCGGTTGGGCGCGGCAAAAGCTGGCTGCTCGATAGTTTTTTCCAGGCGCTGCCGATTGCCGAGAAGCAGCGCGTGCACTTTCACGACTTTTTCGCCGACCTGCACCGGGGCATGTTCCAGCACCGCGCGCAGGACGACGCGCTGGCCCTGGCCCTGGACGAACGGCTGGCGGACTGCCGCGTCCTGTGTTTCGACGAATTCCATGTGCACGATATCGGCGATGCGATGCTCATCAGCCGTTTGTTCAAGGCCTTGTTCCAGCGCGGTGTGCTGGTGCTGGTGACGTCCAACTATGCGCCCGAGGGCCTGCTGCCCAACCCGTTGTATCACCAGCGCTTCAAGCCGGTGATCGACCTGATCGCGGCGCGCATGGAGGTGCTGGAAGTCAGTGCCCCCGAGGACTTTCGCCGCCTGCCCCAGGCCCATGCCGAGCAGCGCTTCAGCACGGGCAGGTACCTCTGGCCAGGCAGCGTGGCGCAACGTGAGGCGCTCGGGCTGCCTGCCGCCGATTGCCCGGCGTTGCCCCTGACCGTTGGCAACCGACAGTTGCAGTGCCGCCGCCGTGAAGCACACAGCATCGCCTTTACCTTCGGCGACCTGTGCGAACAGCTCACCGCCGTGATGGATTATCTGCTGCTGTGCCAGGACTTCGACCACTGGATCATCGACGGCCTGCCCCCCCTCGCCGACTGCCCGATTGCCGTGCAGCAACGGTTTATCAACCTGGTGGACGTGCTTTACGACCGCGACAAACAGCTGATCCTGATCGGCGCGCAGCCACTGGAGCAGGCCCTGGGCGGCAAGGCCATCGACCTTGCACGTACTGCCAGCCGCCTGGGGCAATTACGCCAGTGCGGCACGCAAGTCGCGCGCGACCCGGTATCATGAGCGCCTTTTCACGCCCCCTTGTCGAGTGACCGCGCCGTTGATCAATACCCTCGCCCAACTCAAGGCCGGCCAATTGGCCGGCACTACCCGCCTGGACCTGGCCTGCGGTTTGACCGAATTCCCCCGGGAAATCTTCGAACTGGCCGACTCGCTGGAAATCCTCAACCTCACGGGCAACGCCTTGAGCAGCCTGCCGGACGACCTGCACCGCCTGCGGCACCTGCGCGTGCTGTTCTGCTCGGACAACGCCTTCACCGAACTGCCCGAATGCCTGGGCCGCTGCGCCCAGTTGAGCATGATCGGCTTCAAGGCCAACCGTATCGAGCAGGTGTCGGCAGCCGCTCTGCCGCCGCAATTGCGCTGGCTGATCCTCACCGACAACCGCATCAGCCAATTGCCCGACGAACTCGGCCAACGCCCGCTCCTGCAAAAGCTGATGCTGGCCGGCAACCAACTGACGCAACTGCCGCCCAGCCTGGCCCAGTGCGAAAACCTTGAATTGATCCGCATCGCCTCCAACCGCCTGACCCACCTGCCGCAGTGGCTGCTGACCCTGCCGAGCCTGACGTGGCTGGCGTACGCCGGCAATCCGGTGGAAATGGCCGTTGAGGTGACGGCCGACGGAACACCGGACATTCCCTGGACCGAACTGCAACTGGGCGAAGTGCTCGGCGAAGGCGCCTCGGGGATTATTCGCAAGGCGCTGTGGAAACCCCGGGCGTTGCCGGTCGCGGTCAAACTGTACAAAGGCAGCATCACCAGCGACGGTTCACCGCTGCATGAAATGCAAGCCTGCATCGCCGCCGGGCTGCATCCCAACCTGATCAAGGTCGAAGGCCGCGTCAGCGATCACCCCGATGACCAGGCTGCATTGGTGATGGACCTGATCGACCCGAGTTACCGCAACCTCGCGGCGTTGCCAAGCCTGGCTTCCTGCACGCGGGACATCTACGCACCCGACACCCGTTTCAGCCTGGACGTAGCACTGCGCCTGGCACGCGGTATCGCCTCGGTCGCCGCGCACCTGCACCGGCACGGCATTACCCACGGCGACCTGTATGGCCACAATATTTTGTGGAATGCGGCGGGTGATTGTTTGCTTGGGGACTTTGGCGCGGCGTCCTTCCATGCCACGGCGGACACTCTGGAAACCAGAGCGCTGCAGCGCATTGAAGTACGCGCGTTCGGCGTGCTGCTGGGGGAGTTGCTGGAGCGGGTCGAGGGGGTCGTTGCAGACGAGCTGGTTGAACTGCAAATCCGCTGCTGTCAGCCACAAGTGCTGGCGCGACCGAGTTTCGACGAGATCGAATTCCTGCTGAACGCGCTCTGACACCACGGGAACAAATGTGGGAGGGGGCTAGCCCTAGTGCCTGTAGGAGCGAGCTTGCTCGCGAAAAACCCACAGGCACCGCGTTAATTCAGGACGCACGCGTTATCGTTGACGTTTTTCGCGAGCAAGCTCGCTCCTACAGGGGGCGGTGTGCCATGGGTATCTACACAACGCCCAGCGCTAAACACGATGCGCAGCGAGTCGCTCTTGATCTGGCTTTTGATCTTGATCTCATGCGCCCCGTTAAACCACGCTGGCCGAACGCAGGCTTGAATCCGTGGGCAACCCGGCAGGACGCCGGGTTAGCCGCACTGGGCCATGGATGGCCC
>NZ_CVTK01000047.1:239134-426046 GCF_900004785.1 Pseudomonas sp. 28 E 9
GAGCGTTTTGCTTACTTTTGCGCTTTTCAAAAGTGAGCCGCTGTAAAAGCGGAACCCTAAGTAGCCGTTACCGCAGAAACGGATATGTACTCGGACTGATCCTGCATCCTGGTCGGCCCTGAGACCGCCAATCGGGGGCAAGCCCCCTCCCACATTTTAACTGCCCACATTTGGACTGCATGTATCCAGATAAGAATCAGCCAGCCAGCCCGACAAACATATCCTGCACATCATCATGGTTATCCAGGCCTTCCAGGAACGCCTCGACCTCGGCCATCTGCTCATCGGTCAACCCACTGACCGGGTTCTTCGAAAGATAGCCCAGCTTGGCCGACAGCACGGTAAAGCCCTGCTCCGGCAAAGCTTTCTGCACGGCGTCCAAGTCGGTGGTTTCGGTGATGAACAAAGTGGTGCCTGCTTCCTCGCCGTCTTCAAAGTCCTGGGCACCGGCTTCGATGGCGGCCATTTCCGGATCAGCGTCCGGGGTGTCCGGCGACGCTTCGATCAGCCCGACGTGGTTGAAGTCCCAGGCCACCGAGCCGGAAGCCCCCAGTTGGCCCTTGCGAAACGCCACGCGGATTTCCGCTACGGTGCGGTTGATGTTGTCGGTGACGCACTCGACGATCAATGGCACCTGGTGCGGGGCGAAACCTTCGTAGGTGACGCGGTGGTACTGCACGGTTTCACCGAGCAGACCGGCACCCTTCTTGATCGCGCGGTCCAGGGTTTCCTTGGGCATCGAGGCCTTCTTGGCCTGCTCCACCACCAGACGCAGGTGAGCGTTGGTCGAGGTGTCCGCACCGTTGCGGGCGGCGATGGTGATTTCTTTCACCAGCTTGCCGAAAATCTTGCCCTTGGCATTGGCTGCCGCTTCTTTATGTTTGACTTTCCACTGTGCGCCCATGACTCACTCTCTACTTTCCATGGCGCCGAAACGTCTACTGGCCGGCGCTTTGGGGGCAGAGTTTATAGCGCAGCAACGCATCGTTCCACCAAAAAACCCTCAGGGCACCAACTCGAAAAAGGCCTGGATCAAGCGCAACGACCGGCGCCGCTCCAGGCAGCCAAGCAGATGCCGGTTCAGCAGGCCGTCGCCGCGAATCGGCACGGCACATACGCGTGGGTCGCGGCTGACCTCCATCGACGACACCACCCCCAGGCCCAACTCGGCCGCAACGGCCTCGGTCACCGCTTCCCGGCTGTCCAGTTCCAGCAGCACCCTGGGCCGCACACCGGCAGCCAGGCACGCCTCATCAAAGGTACGCCGGGTGATGGAACCGGGCTCGCGCAGCACCATGATCTCTTCGTTCAACGCCGACAGTGCAATGCCCTCGGCCTGCCCCGCCCACGGATGCACGGCCGGCACCAGCGCGCAAATACGCGACTCGCCCAAGGGATGCAGGTGCAGGCCATTGCGCGGCTCCACTTCGGTCAGCACCGCCACATCGGCATGCTCGGACAACAACGCCGCCAGGGTTTCCTGGGCATTGCCCAGGCGCAGATTCACCGTGACGCCCGGATAAAGCACGCGCAGCCGGGCGATCATCGGCATCACCAGATGCGGGCCGTCCGCCGCCACTTCCAGGCGCCCGGTGAGCAATTGGCGGTTGGCTTCGAGCATCGCCTGCGCCTCATCCACCAGGCCGAAGATCGCCCGGGTGATCGCCGCCAGGCGTGCGCCCTCCTCGGTCAACTCGACCCGCCGCGCAGTGCGGCGCAGCAACGGGATCTGGTAATGCTCCTCCAGCGCCTTGATGTGCCCGGTCACCGCCGGCTGGCTGATGAACAGCCGGGCGGCCGCACGGGTAAAACTGCCCTCGCGGGCCACCGCATCGAATGCGCGCAGTTGGAACAGGTTCATGGTTATCGGCCTCACTGATAGCTCGCATAACAACAAACAATTTGATTGATAACAAGCCAAACTGCAATTTAGGCGCCTTAAAGTCGACCCGTTGTTTTACGAGGACCCGAGATGACCCCTGCCGCGCCACTTTTGCTGACTCCAGGCCCGCTGACCACTTCCAACCGCACGCGCCAGGCGATGATGGTGGACTGGGGTTCATGGGATGAGCGTTTCAACCAACTCACCGCCAGCGTGTGCGAGCATTTGCTGGCGATCATCCATGGCGCCGACAGCCACCATTGCGTGCCGTTGCAGGGCAGCGGCACCTTCGCCGTCGAAGCCGCCATCGGCACCCTCGTGCCGCGTAACGGCAAGGTACTGGTGCTGATCAACGGCGCCTACGGCAAACGCCTGGCGAAGATCTGTGACGTGCTCGGCCGCGCGTACAGCACCTTCGAAACGCCCGAAGACCAACCCACCACCGCCACCGAGGTGGACCGCCTGCTGCACGCCGACGCCGCGATCAGCCATGTCGCGCTGATCCACTGCGAAACCAGCACCGGCATCCTCAACCCGCTGGCGCAGATCGCCGAAGTGGTCAAGCGTCACGGCAAGCGCCTGATCATCGACGCCATGAGTTCCTTCGGCGCGCTGCCTATCGATGCGCGTGAAGTGCCCTTCGACGCGCTGATCGCCGCGTCCGGCAAATGCCTGGAAGGCGTGCCGGGCATGGGCTTTGTCTTCGCCGAAAAGAGCACGCTGGCTGCGGCCGCAGGCAACTCTCATTCCCTGGCGATGGACCTGTTCGACCAGCACAGCTACATGGCCCGCACCGGCCAGTGGCGCTTCACCCCGCCCACCCATGTGGTCGCCGCGCTGCACGAAGCGCTTGTGCAATACCAAGAAGAAGGCGGCCTGCCCGCCCGTCATCAACGCTACGCCGATAACTGCCGCGCGCTCCTGGACGGCATGGCCGCACTGCGTCTGCGCAGTTTCCTGCCGGCGGCGATCCAGGCGCCGATCATCGTCACCTTCCACGCCCCGCAACACCCGCGCTACCAGTTCACGGACTTCTACGAACGGGTCAAGGCCAAGGGTTTCATCCTCTATCCGGGCAAATTGACCCAGGTGGAGACCTTCCGCGTGGGCTGCATCGGCCATGTCGACGCGGCCGGCATTCGCGCGGCGGTCCAGGCCATCGCCGAGGTGCTGCAAGAAATGCACGTGCTGGACCTCTGATCGTCCCCATTACCCCACAGGATCTGAACCATGAACTATCAAAACCCCACCAGGCTACAGGCCGTCATTCTCGACTGGGCCGGCACCGTAGTGGACTTCGGCTCGTTTGCGCCGACGCAGATTTTTGTCGAGGCCTTTGCCGAGTTCGGCGTACAGGTGTCCATTGAAGAGGCTCGTGGCCCGATGGGCATGGGCAAGTGGGACCATATCCGCACCCTCTGCGATCAGCCGCACGTCGCCGAGCGTTATCGCAAGGCCTTCGGCCGCACGCCCACCGATGCAGACGTGAGCGCCATCTACCAACGCTTCATGCCGCTGCAGATCGAGAAAATCGCCGAACACTCGGCCCTGATCCCCGGCGCCCTCGACACCCTTGCCGGCGTGCGCGCCCAGGGCATCAGGATCGGCTCCTGTTCCGGCTATCCCAAACAAGTGATGGACAAGGTCGTCGCCCTGGCCGCCAGCAACGGCTACGTGGCCGACCATGTGGTTGCCACCGACGAAGTGCCCAATGGCCGCCCATGGCCGGCCCAGGCGCTGGCCAACGTGATCGCGCTGGGCATTGACGATGTGGCGGCGTGCGTGAAAGTCGACGACACCGTACCGGGTATCCTCGAAGGCCGCCGCGCAGGCATGTGGACGGTGGCGCTGACCTGCTCCGGCAACGCCCTGGGCCTGACCTATGAGCAGTTCCGGGCGCTGGACAGCGCCACACTGGCCGGCGAGCGCCGGCGTATCGAAGCGATGTTCGAAGGCTCACGCCCGCACTACCTGATCGACACTATTACCGATCTGCCGCAGGTCATCGCCGATATCAATGCACGTCTGGCTCGCGGGGAAATGCCGCAAAGCCACTGACGAAGGTCAATGCACCGGCATTCACTACGGGCCAAGCGCTTCAAACAGGCATACAGTTGAACCACTCCGTCAAAGAACGGAAGGTTGCCCTGATAAGTGAGGAACCCAACGATGCCGTGGAAAAATTCCGATACGCGCTACAGCACCATGTCGATTGCATTGCACTGGTTGATGGTGGTGCTCCTGGCGGTGGTCTACGCCTGCATTGAGTTACGCGGCCAGTTCCCCAAAGGCAGCGGTGCGCGCACGCTGATCGTCGAAATGCACTTTATGTTCGGCCTGACCGTGTTTGTGCTGGTGTGGCTGCGCCTGTTCGCCCGCAGCCTGGGCGTGGCGCCGAAGATCGTGCCGGCGCCGCCGAAATGGCAGCGCCTGTTGGCGACGCTGACCCACGTTGCGCTGTATGGGTTGATGATCGGCATGCCGATTGCCGGCTGGCTGATCGTCAGCGCCGAGGGGCATTCGGTGATGTTCTACGGGATGGAGTTGCCGCCGCTGATCGCTGAGAACAAGGCATTGGCCAAGGAGATTGAAGGCTGGCATGTGCTGTTTGGCCAGATCGGTTACTGGGTGATCGGGCTGCATGCGTTGGCGGGGATCTTTCATCACTATGTGCTGCGCGATAACACAGCGCTGAGGATGATGCCGGGTGGGAGGGGGCTTGCTTCCGATCGCGTTGAGTCAGCCGGCACATCCATCGAGTGATACACCTTATCGGGCGCAAGCCCTGATGCCAGTCAGTTAAGGCTTTTTGTAGGAGCGAGCTTGCTCGCGAAAAACTCACAGGCGCCGCGTTCAATCAGGAAGCACGCGTTATCGTTGACGTTTTTCGCGAGCAAGCTCGCTCCTACAGAGGGCGACGTTCGCTTGACTGACTGGCATCAGGGCAAGGCCCCTCCCGCAAAGGCATTGAAACCTCGGCGGCCTTGCAGGCCGCCGGTGTGGATGAAGATCAGGCGGGTACCGGGGGCGAAGCGTCCGGCCTCGATCTGTTGCTTCAACGCCAGCAGCGCCTTGCCGCTGTAGAGCGGCTCCAGCGGCACACCGCTGGCCTGTTCGGTGCGTTCGATAAAATCGAGCAGCAGCGGATCGACCTTGGCAAAGCCACCTCGGCTGGCGTCGATCAGCTCGTAACCGTTGTGCACCATGGCACTTACGTTCAGCGCTACACCGTGATCGTCCGGCACTGCCAATGCGCCGTAGACCGTACGCCTGCCCGCCTCGGCCAATACCAACCCGGCCAGTGTCGTCCCGGTTCCGGCTGCCAGCCACCAGGCGTCGTAATCCGCCCAGCCGAGCTGACTCAACTGCGCCTGCGCCTGCTCGACCAGCACCGCGCAGCCCAGCGCACCCGCCAGCCCTCCGCCGCCCTCCGGTACCGGATGAAGATGGGGATACTGTTCGCGCCAGGGCAACCAGAAGTCCGGCTCATGGCGTGCGCGATAGCCGCCGTAACCGAGCCAATGCAATTGCATGCCGAACGCCTTGAGGTCGAGCACGGTGGATGTGTCTTGAGGATGGCCGCGCAACAGGCCGACCGTGGGAAAGCCAAAGCGCTTGCCCGCCGCCGCCAGTGCGTGCAGATGGTTGGAGTAGGCCCCGCCTAGGCTGATGATCCCGGAAGCCCCCGCGTCGCGGGCCTGGTTCAGGTGTTCGGTGAGCTTGAACCACTTGTTGCCGCTGATCAGCGGGTCGATACGGTCCAGGCGCAGCATGGCCAACTCGACCCCGTTCAGCCAGTCGAGCTGCACAGGTTCAAGGGGCGCGTGAGGCAGCCAGTCAAAAGGGCCCATCGGGAAGTATCTGAATGAAAAGGAGCGGTAGTCTAACACCGCCCCTTTCGTCGACTTACAGCTCGGCCGCCAGGCGCGAACCCTGGTTGATGGCGCGCTTGGCGTCCAGCTCGGCCGCCACATCGGCACCGCCAATCAGGTGCACGTTCTGCCCGGCGGCGACCAGGCCGTCGTGCAGTTCGCGCAGCGGGTCCTGGCCGGCGCAGATGACGATGTTGTCCACCGCCAGCACCTGCGGCTCGCCCTCGGCGCCGATGCGGATATGCAGGCCTTCATCATCGATCTTCAGGTATTCGACGCTGTTAAGCATCTGCACCTGTTTGTTTTTCAGCCCGGTACGGTGGATCCAGCCGGTGGTCTTGCCCAGGCCGTCGCCGACCTTGGAAGTCTTGCGTTGCAGCAGGAACACGTCACGCGCCGGTGCATGGCGCTCGGGCTTGATCCCGGTCACGCCACCACGGGCCTCAAGTTGAGTGTCGATGCCCCACTCTTTCCAGAACGCTTCGCGATCCAGGCTGGTGGACACGCCCTGGTGCACCAGGAATTCCGACACGTCGAAACCGATACCGCCCGCGCCAATCACCGCCACGCGCTTGCCGACCGGCTTGCGCTCCAGGATCACGTCCAGGTAATTGAGCACCTTGGCGTTCTCCACACCCGCAATCGCCGGCGTACGCGGTGCGATACCGGTGGCCAGGATCACCTCGTCATAACCGCCCGCCACCAGTTGCGCCACATCGACACGGGTGTTGAGGCACAGCTCGACGTGAGTGGTCTGCAATTTGCGCTTGAAGTAGCGCAGGGTCTCGAAAAATTCTTCCTTGCCCGGTATGCGCTTGGCGATGTTGAACTGGCCGCCGATTTCGCTGGCCGAATCGAACAAGGTCACCTGGTGCCCGCGCTCGGCAGCCACGGTAGCAGCAGCCAGCCCGGCAGGGCCGGCACCGACGACCGCAATTTTCTTGATCTGCTGCACGGGCAGGTAATTGAGCTCTGTTTCATAGCACGCACGCGGGTTGACCAGGCATGTGGTCAGCTTGCCGCCGAAGGTGTGGTCCAGGCACGCCTGATTGCAGCCGATGCAGGTGTTGATCTCGTCGGCGCGCCCCGCCGCGGCCTTGTTGACGAACTCCGGGTCGGCGAGAAACGGCCGCGCCATCGAGACCATGTCGGCATCGCCCTCGGCGAGAATCTGCTCGGCGACTTCCGGCGTGTTGATACGGTTGGTAGTGATCAGCGGGATCGTCACCGCGCCACGCAACTTGGCGGTGACCTTGCTGAACGCGGCGCGCGGCACTTTGGTGGCAATGGTCGGGATACGCGCTTCGTGCCAGCCGATACCGGTGTTGATAATGGTGGCGCCGGCCTGCTCGATGGCCTTGGCCAATTGCACGACTTCCTCCCAGACGCTGCCGCCCTCGACCAGATCGAGCATCGACAGGCGGAAAATAATAATGAAATTCGGCCCGACTGCTTCACGCACCCGTCGCACGATTTCCACGGCCAGGCGCATACGGTTTTCAAAGCTGCCGCCCCAACGGTCGGTGCGATGGTTGGTGTGGGCAGCCAGGAACTGGTTGATGAAGTAACCTTCGGAACCCATGATTTCCACGCCGTCGTACTCGGCGACCTGGGCCAGCCGCGAGCAGGTGACAAAATCCTGGATCTGCTTCTCGATGCCCTCCTCGTCCAGCTCCCGGGGCTTGAACGGGTTGATCGGTGCCTGGATCGCACTCGGCGCCACCTGCTTGGGGCTGTAGGCATAACGCCCGGCGTGCAGGATCTGCATGCAGATCTTGCCACCGGCGTCGTGCACGGCGCGGGTGACGATCCGGTGCTTTTGCGCCTCTTCGTCGGTGGTCAGCTTGGCCGCGCCGGCATACACGCCGCCTTCATCGTTCGGGCCGATGCCACCGGTGACCATCAGGCCGACGCCGCCCCGGGCGCGCTCGGCGAAATACGCCGCCATGCGCTCGAAACCACCGGGCTTTTCTTCCAGGCCCGTGTGCATCGAGCCCATCAGGGTACGGTTGCGCAGGGTGGTAAAACCCAGGTCCAACGGGGCCAGCAGGTGCGGGTAGGCAGCAGCGGTCATGGTACAGCTCCACAACGGATCATCACGGGACGTGGAGGGCTCAGCTGGCACTCCATCGGTTTATGTCCCACAGACTAAGAGGCGATCACCTACCGCTCAATGACTGAAACTGACAACTTATTGATCCAAATGCACAGCCACCCTTGGCAAGCCGGGCCAGGAGCCCTACCCTAGTCGCGAACCCTGCCCCCGGTCTGTTGTCTGTTGCCCCATGCGCAAATTACTCATATTCACCGTCACCATGGCCCTGGTTGCCGCCCTCGCCGCGTATCTGGTCTGGACCCAGGAGCGCCCTGTGGCGCATTACCTGTCGGACCTGCGCATCACCCTCGCGGTCAATGAAGGCCAGCCGGCCGAGCGTGGCAACCTGCTGGGCATCCAGCCGGAGCTGTTCCCCGCCGATTACCAGAGCCTGGAGCGCCTGCACCTGAAGCTCTCGGCCTACCTGCAAAAGGCCCGCGAACAGGGCTTGATCAACGACAAGACCGTCGTCGTGCTGCCGGAACATGTCGGCACCTGGCTGATGCTCGCCGGCGAGAAAAACGAGCTGTACCAGGCCACCCACCTCAAGGACGCAATGAACTGGCTGTCGATCAGCAATCCGTTGCAGTTCCTGCGCGCCTGGATCAGCGCCACCGGCGACAACCGCATGGATGATGCGTACCTGCGCATGAAAGCCCCCGGCATGGCACGCGATTACCAAGTGCTGTTTGGCGGCCTGGCCAAGGAATTCGGCGTGACCCTGGTGGCCGGTTCCATCGCCCTGCCCAACCCCAGTGTGAACCTGGGGCAACTGCAGGTCGGCCATGGTGCGCTGTACAACGTCAGTGTGGTCTTTGCCGCCGATGGTTTGCCCCTGGGCCAGCCGCAGCGCCAGCTGTATCCGATCTACGACGAGCGCGGCTTTATCGAACCCGGCGATGAAAACATCGTCAGCGTGGTCGACACCCCTGCCGGGCGCCTGGGCGTGCTGATCGGCAGCGACAGCTGGTACCCGGACAACTACCGCAAGCTCAACGAACAAGGCGCCCAGTTGATTGCCGTGCCGGCCTATGTGACCGGGCGTGACACCTGGGACCGCCCGTGGCGCGGCTTCAAGAGCGTGTCGACCCCTTCGGAAGTCAGCCTCAAGCCCGAGGAAACCAGCGAGGGCGAGGCCTGGCGCCGCCTGACCCTGATCAGCCAACCGCCGATCAGCCAGGCCACAGCGGGCATGAGCGTGTTTTTGCGTGGCCAGTTCTGGGACCTGGGCAGCGCCGGGCAGAGCTTCCTGAGCCGCAACGGGCAACTGTTCGCCGACGGCGAAGCCCGTGGTGCGCGCCTGCTCAATATCTGGCTGTAACCGCGTGAAGCCGGTGCGCCTGGGGGATCTGTCGGTGGGCTTCGTGCACACCCTGGCCGATGCCGTGCACAGCCACGGCCTGGACCCGCACCCCCTGTTGCTGCAATACGGCCTGGACCCGGCACGCCTGGCCGAAGCGGGCGCGCGCCTGTCGATCCCGCGCTATATGCGCCTGGGGTATGCGGCCATCCAACTGACCGGCGATCCGGGCCTGGGCCTGCGCATGGGTCAGCTCAGTCGCCTGAGCCAGGCCGGGCTCGCCGGTGTCACCGCCGCCCAGGCACCGACGGTACGCGAAGCCGCGCGCACGCTGACGCGCTTCGAACCACTGTATGGCTCCAACTACCGTGGGCAATCGAGCTTTCATGAAGACGCCGAAGGCGCCTGGCTGCGGTTCTATTCCATCAGTCCCTACAATGCCTATAACCGCTTCGTGGTGGACTCGATCATCGCCGGCTGGCTGCATCAACTGTCGAGCCTGGCGCAACAGCCGGTGCAGGCTCAACGCATCGAAATCGAATTCCAGGCCCCCGAATACAGCCATCTGTATGCCGTGCTGGGGGACACGCCGGTGCAGTTCGGCGCCGACCGCAATCAACTGCGCCTGACCCAGGCCACTCTGGCCCTGCGCAACCCGCAGCACTGCCCGAGCACGTGGCACCTGTTGTTACAGCTGTGTGAAAGGGAACTGGAGCAACTGACCCGCACCCGCAGCCTGCGCGAGCGCATTACTCGTCTGCTGGGGCCGATGCTCAATGGTGGCCGGGAACCCGACCTCGAAGAAGTGGCGGCACGCTTGAAGCTGCCTACCTGGACCCTGCGCCGCAAACTGGCCGACGAAGGCACGCAATTTCGCGCGATTCTCAACGATACTCGCCGCGATCTGGCCATGACCTACATTCGCGACACGGAACTGGCCTTTGGCGAGATCGCCTACTTGCTCGGGTTTGCCTCGGCCCAAGCCTTCCAACGCGCCTTCAGGCGCTGGAACAACCAGACCCCAGGGGAATTTCGCCGCAGTCAGCGGCACTCCGCCTGAAGTCGGCCCTACAGCTCGGTGGCGTCGTCGACCGGGTCCAGCGGGTCGAGTTCGAATGCCTGGTACTCCAGCAGTTCTTCCTGGTAATCGTCCATGGTGGACTCCTTGTTGAGTTAAAAATGCCAGCGCAATTAATGACCTTCACGACCAGACTAAAGTGCCGTCATGACGAAAAAATGTCTGCGCCATGATGTTCCCGCACGTGAAGATTAAACGCAGCGGCGGCGGACTGATTTAGTCGGAAGATCGAGGCACTATTGCAATCATTGCAATTGCAATCATAAGACCAATTCCATTAGGGTAGGCACCTCTGTCGCCAGGAGCCACACCCATGCCCGCCCCTACCGCACTCGCTGCGCAGCTGTGCATCGACGCACTGGACACCTGCGCCTGCTCGCGCAGCTCACCGCTGTACACGGTCTTGAGCATGGCCGGCGCGCTGGAATCCAGCCGCCAGGCCTGGGTGATTCGCGGCCAGTCGCGCAGTCGGCGCGCGGGTAACTGGCCCACCTGGTTTGCGCGCAATACCGGGGAAAAACCGCTGCTCTACCTGCACAGCGCCACCTCGTCTGCGCAGCTGTGCGCACTGTCACACCGGACCGACCAGCGCGGCATTTTGTGCAATGACAGCGAAACCCAGCCATCCCCATGGCCGAAGGGCGCGCAACCGTCGCTGCCGTTGTGGCTGGCCAGCCATCCACGCTGTACGCCCTATGACCCGGCCTCGGGCGAAGAGGCCCAGGCCATCGTGCTGAACGGGTTGCATACGCTGTACGTGGATGGCCAACCGGGCTTTTATTACCTGGCGCTGCATGATCAGCCCAGCACCCTCGCGCCGCAGACACTGGACCGCGAAGGTGCGGTCAAGGGCATGTATCCCGTGCGGCAAACTGCCGACGTGGCGAACGTGCGCTTGCTGGGTGCCGGTCGAGCCCTGGAAGAGGTCATGCACGCCGCGCAATTGCTTGAGCAGCAATGGGGCATCACGGCGCATGTATGGAGTTGCCCCAGTTACACCCGACTGGCCCGCGAGGCGGCGGCCGCCGAGCGCTGGAACCGCCTGCATCCCTGCGCGCCCAGGCGCAGCAGCCATCTGCGCGACTGCCTGGCGGGGAGCCGGACACCGGTGCTTGCCGTCACCGGCTACCCACAAGTGGTGGTCGACCAGTTGGCCGCGCATATCGACACGCGCTTCGTGGCGCTGGGCGCAGGCTCGGTACAGGCAGCCGCGCCGAACCGCTACTGGATTGCAGTGCTGGCATTAAAAGCGTTGGCCGATGAAGGGCACATCGAGACACACAAGGTGGAACACGCCCTGCAACGGTATGACCTGAAATGACCTGGCCGCGGTTCACCGCATTTAGGTTTTGCGCCGGCTACGGGTCTGCACGCCCGCCTCCATCGCCAACCCCGCCGTACGCTGCAGTGCATCGGCAAAGGCCTGACGGTGCTCAGGCTCGATTTGCGACAAAAACAGCTCATCCACGGTGCTTTCGTAGATTTTCCACATTTTCTTGCGCAGCGTACGGCCGGCCTCGGTGATCGAGGCAAACGCTGCGCGGCCATCGCCGTCGGAACGTGAACGCACCACCAGGCCGTCCTTTTCCAGGCGGTCGACCAGGCGCGTGAGGTTGTAACGCTCAATGGCCAGTACATCGGCCAATTCATGCATACGTCGCGTGCCTTCAGGACCGCTTTCCAAGCCCCACAGCGCGTCGTACCAGGCATACGGCGGCAGCTGCGCCTCGGTCAGCCGGCGCTCGATTTCACGGATGACCGTCCTGTGGGCCCTGACAAAACGGAACCATACATCCGGCTCTTTCGACGACATGCGACACCATCCGGGGAATTTCAAGAAGGTTGCAATAGTAGCTCATCCCGGGCTAAATTCCGCCATGTCGTTGCAATTGCAACTATATCGCAGCGCGCCCACAAGGCGTTCGCCGCCCGGAATCCGCCTACCCTGGAGCCTCATATGAATCCGAATAACGCCGCATCCCTGGACCACGATCCGCAGGAAACCCGTGAGTGGCTCGACTCCATCGAATCGGTGCTGTCGGCCGAAGGCCGCCCTCGCGCCCATTACCTGATCGACCAGTTGCTGGATTTCGACGTGGCGCGCCATGGCGACTTTTACGGGCGGGTGACCACCCCTTACGTCAACACCATCGCTGCCGACCGCCAACTGCCGTACCCCGGCGACCTGGACATTGAACGGCGGACCAATGCGTTTATCCGCTGGAATGCCATGGCGATGGTCTTGCGTGCCGGCAAACACTCGGGCGTGGGTGGGCATATCGCGACCTATGCGTCAGCCGCAGTGCTGTACGACGTAGGCTTCGACCATTTCTTTCGTGGCCGCACCGACACCTTCGACGGCGACCTCGTGTACATCCAGGGCCACTCCTCCCCCGGCATCTACGGCCGCGCGTATCTGGAAGGCCGCCTCAACGAAGCCCAACTGGATAACTTTCGCCGCGAGGCCGGTGGCCAAGGCCTGTCTTCCTACCCTCACCCACGGCTGATGCCCGACTTCTGGCAATTCCCTACGGTGTCCATGGGCCTGGGGCCGATCACGGCCGCTTATCAGGCGCGCTTCATGCGTTACCTGGAGTTTCGCGACCTCAAGCAACACCAGGGTCGCAAGGTATGGGCGTTCCTCGGTGACGGCGAGATGGACCAGCCGGAATCCCTGGCCGCCATTTCCCTGGCCGGTCGCGAAAAACTCGACAACCTGATCTTCGTCGTCAACTGCAACCTGCAGCGCCTGGACGGCCCGGTGCGCGGTAACGCCAAGGTGATCCAGGAATTCGAGAGTGTGTACCGCGCCGCCGGCTGGAATGTGATCAAGGTGATCTGGGGCGGTGGCTGGGATGCGCTGCTGGACAAAGACCACAGCGGCCTGCTGCGCCAGCGCATGATGGAATGCGTGGACGGCGATTACCAGAATTACAAATCCCAGAATGGCGCCTATGTGCGCGAGCATTTCTTCGGCAAATACCCGGAATTGCTCGCACTGGTTGCGGACATGTCCGACGACGATATCTGGAAACTCTCACGGGGCGGCCATGACCCGCTCAAGGTCTACAACGCCTACGCCGCCGCAGTGCGCCACAAGGGCCAGCCCACGGTGATCCTGGCCAAGACCGTCAAGGGCTTCGGCATGGGCGAAGCCGGCGAAGGCCAGAACATCAACCATCAATTGAAGAAAATGGGTGCCGACGCGGTAAAAGCCTTCCGCGACCGCTTCGGGCTGGAAGTGGCCGATGACCTGCTCGACGAAATTCCTTACCTCAAGCCGGCGGCCGACAGCACGGAAGCGCGCTATTTCAATGCCCGGCGCCAGGCGCTGGGCGGGTATGTGCCGGCCCGGCACACTGACGTCGCCCCGTTGACTGTCCCGCCCCTGTCCGCATTCGCCACTCAACTCAAGGACACCGGCGAGCGCGCCATTTCCACCACCATGGCGTTTGTACGCATCCTTGGCACGCTGCTCAAGGACCCGCATCTGGGCAAGCTGATCGTCCCTATCGTGCCGGACGAGTCGCGCACCTTCGGCATGGAAAGCCTGTTCCGGCAGATCGGCATCCATTCCGCCGTGGGCCAGCTTTACACCCCGCAGGACGCCGGGCAACTGAGCTACTACAAAGAGAGCAAGGACGGACAGATCATGCAGGAAGGCCTGAATGAATCGGGTGCCATTTCCTCATGGATCGCGGCGAGTACGTCCTACAGCAACCATGGCCTGATGACCGTCCCGTTCTATATTTTCTATTCGATGTTCGGCTTCCAGCGCGTCGGCGACCTGGCCTGGGCGGCGGGCGACGCGCGCGCCCGCGGCTTTCTGCTGGGTGCCACGGCCGGGCGCACCACCTTGATGGGTGAAGGGTTGCAGCATGACGACGGGCACAGCCATATCCTGGCCTCGGTAGTGCCGTGCTGCGTGGCCTACGACCCGACCTTTGCCTACGAGCTGGCGGTGATTATTCGCGAGGGCATGCGGCGCATGTATGTCGAACAGCAAGACATTTACTACTACATCACCCTGCTCAACGAAAACTACCCGCACCCGGCAATGCCCGAAGGCGTAGAGGATAGGATTCTCAAAGGGATGTATCCGCTGAGCACACACGCGGAGGCTCGGGTGCAACTTATGGGAAGTGGTTCGATCCTGCGCGAAGTCATCGCCGCAGCGTCGCTGCTCCGGGAAGATTTCGCTGTAGAGAGCGATGTGTGGAGCGTCACCAGCCTGACCGAGTTGCGCCGTAACGGGCACGCCGTAGAGCGCTGGAACCTGCTGCATCCGCAAAGTGAGCCGCGTCTGAGTTACGTGGAGGAGTGCCTTGTCGGAAAAGCCGGCCCGGTGGTGGTGGCGACGGACTACATGAAATTATTCGCCGATCAGATTCGCCCCTTCGTACACGGCCGCCGCTTTGTGGCGCTGGGAACCGATGGGTTCGGGCAGTCGGACACCCGGGAAGCGTTGCGCGAGTTCTTTGAAGTGGACCGCCACTTCATCGTGCTGGCGGCGCTGAAGGCACTGGCGGATGACGGTGTGATCGGTCGTGACAACATCACAGAGGCGATCAACCGCTACGGGATCAATGTCGACAAGACAGACCCCGTAACCGTCTGAGTCACTGCGTTGGCGTTGGCAGGGCGGGAATCGCCTCTGTCGGCGCCGGCAGGCTGGGGTTGGTCGGCGCGGGCGCGGACTCGATTGCCGGGGTCTCTGGTGTCGTCTGCGGTGCCGGCTCTACGCTCGGCGCAATGGGTGCGGCCTCCGGTGGCGGTGCCAGTGGCTGCGCGGCGGCAGGGATTGCGGGCATCTGCTGAGGTGTTTCAATCTTCTCGGCGGCCGGCGCGGCTTTCGGTTCAGGCATGCCAAGCTCATCCTTGGGCTTCTCGGGTATATGCGCAGCCTGCTTCACTTCCTGGGGCAGGAACACATCCACCAAGGCAAAGTAACGCTCATAGAACTTGGGCGCCGAGACGGTCTCGCTCGCCACCTTGACCATCGAGTCATCGGTGGAGCCGATCGGCATCGACACCGAACCCAGCACCCCAACCCCGAGACTTGCGGAGTTGTTGACCTTCTTCAGCGCATAGCGGTCCTGCAGGGCGTTGGCAAACATCGTCGAATGGTTGCTGCCTTTGCCATCGGCGGCACACACCACGTTGAAGCTGATCTGCAGGTGGGTCTCGCCGGTCTGCTGGAAACTCTTGTTACCGGCCACCAGCTTCGGATCGCTGCTGGTGATGATATAGCCCTGGCTCAGCAGGGCACGGCGCGCCGCCTCACAGGCCGCCACATCGCTCACCGGGTAATCGCGGGAAAACGTACCGGAGTCGTCGAAATTCTCATGTTCGTAAATAGCGGTCTTGGGTGACGAGCAACCCGCCGCGCCCGCCAGCACCAGCGCCAACCCGAGGTTTCGCAAGTGAAATGATGTCAACATCGAAAATCCTGAGAAAAACAGTCCGGGCGGTATTGTGCAACAGAACGAGGGGTGGGCGCGCGCATTCCTGTCGGTAAAACGTCACAGGCTTTAATGCGCGCAAAAAAAGACCCCGGCCTTTTCAGGACGGGGTCTTTTATTCAAGCCGACATCAGAACTTCTTGATGTCTGCCTGGGTTTCCAGCTGCTTGCGATATGCCGCGAAGTCCTGCTGGCCGATACGGGACGCGAGGAAGCGGCGGTATTGCGCTTTTTCTTCGTCCGTAGGGGCTGCCGCTTCGTTGACGCCGTTCAAGCGCACGATCATCAGGCTGCCGTCGCGCAGAGTGACGGTGGTGAAGGTCGGCTTGTCCTTGGCCGCTGGCTTGGGCATGCGGAACAGCGCTTGCAGCACAGCAGGGTCGACGCCTTCCTGGCCACGGGTCGCCGCTTCAGTCACCTTCCAGGCCTGGCCGTCAATCGGTTGGTCCAGTGCGGTCTTGCCATCACGCAGGCTGGCGATCAACTCGTCGGCATGGGTTTTGGCGGCAGCGCTTGCACGCTCCTTGGTCATCTGCGTGCGGATCGCCGCCTCAACCTTTTCCAGCGGCAGCTGGGCAGGCTTGAGGTGTTCCTTGGCGCGCAGCACGATGATGGTTTCCGGATCCAGCTCAATGGCGCTGCTGTTGGCCCCCTCATCCAGCACTTCCGGACTGAACGCAGCGGTGACCACGGCACGGTTGGCCGCAACGCCTTCGCCACCTTCACGGCCGAACGGCGCCGAGGTGTGTACGGTCAATTTCAGGTCGGACGCAGGCTGGGCCAGGTCGGAAGCCTCGAATGCCGCATCTTCCAATTGCTTGGTCGCTTCGACAAAGCGCTGTTCAACCTGCTGGGTCTTGAGCTCGCGGGTCAGCTTGTCTTTCAGGCTGGCGAACGTCGGCACTTCTGGCGCTTCAACGCCCAACAGCTTGATCAAGTGCCAACCGAAGGCGCTGCGCACCGGCGCGGACACCTGGTCTTGCTTGAGGCCGTACAGCGCCGTTTCGAAGTCCGGATCGTACACGCCGGGACCGGCGAAGCCGAGATCACCGCCATTGTTGGCCGAACCCGGATCCTGGGAGAACTCCTTGGCCAGGGCGTCAAACTGTTCGCCCTTGGCCAGGCGCGCCTGGATCTCTTCGATCTTGGCCTTGGCTTGCGCCTCGGAGACCTTGTCGTTGACCTCGATCAGGATGTGCGCGGCACGACGCTGTTCAGCGAGGTTGGCGGTTTCTTTCTCGTAGGCGGCCTGCAGTTCATCGTCCTTGACGGTGACCTGGTCGAAGAAGGACGACTTCTTCAGCTCCAAGTAGTCGATGACGACCTGATCCGGAGTCATGAACTCCTTGGCATGCTGGTCGTAGTACGCCTTGACTTCGGCGTCGGTGAGTTTCACCGCTGCCGGGTCAGCCTTGATGTTGACGGTGGCGAAATCGCGGGTCTGTTTTTCCAGACGGGCGAATGCCAGCACCTCGGCATCGGTCACGAAACCACTGCCGGCGATGCCTGCACGAACCTGGCCGATCAGCATTTCCTGGGTCATCATCTGACGGAATTGCAGGCGGCTGTAGCCCAGTTGACGAATTACCTGGTCAAAGCGTTCGGCGTTGAACTGGCCATCCACCTGGAACTCCGGCGTCTGCAGGATCACCTGGTCCAAGGCCGCTTCCGAGAAGCCGAACTTGGAATCCGCCGCGCCTTGCAGCAGCAGCTTGCGATCGATCAGGCCCTTGAGGGCCGCATCGCGCAACAGTTTTTCGTCCAACAGGGAAGCATCGAAATCCTTGCCCAGTTGTTGCATCAGCTGGCGCCGTTGCATATCAACGGCCTGGCTCAATTCGGTCTGGGTGATTTCCTCACCGTTGACCTTGGCCACGTCCTGCTTGTTATTACCCGAAGCCTGGAAAATAGCCTCGATACCGGTGAACGCCATCAATGCGACGATGATCCCGATAATGGTCTTGGCAATCCAGCCTTGTGAATTGTCCCTGATATTTTGCAGCATGCGTCCCCCAGAAACGGTTGAACATCAAAAATAGGCAACCGTGGAGCGTGGGTAGAATCCGGATAGAAGAAAGGCGCATCCGAGGATGCGCCTTCTCGTAACTGGCGGAGCGGACGGGGGTTTTAACTCTGACCCCCGGCGTGGCGACCCGATGGATACTCGGGCCGGCTACCGCTCCGCTGCCAGGCCAGACCAGCGTCCGACCCGGGTAAGCAAAGGCTTGATCGAAGCTTAGTTAACGGCTTCTTTCAGGGCTTTACCGGCTTTGAAACCTGGTTTCTTGGCAGCAGCGATTTGCAGTGCTTTGCCGGTCTGTGGGTTACGGCCAGTGCGAGCTGGACGGTCAGTCACAGAGAAAGTACCGAAGCCTACCAGTACCACGGAGTCGCCGGCCTTCAGAGCGCCAGTGACGGATTCGATTACTGCGTCCAGCGCACGGCCGGCAGCAGCTTTCGGGATATCAGCGGATGCAGCGATAGCATCAATCAGTTCCGACTTGTTCACTCTAAGTCCCCTTATATATCTATGAGTATGATTCTAAGTTTTTTGGTAAAAAGCAAAAACCAGTGCTGGATGGCCAACAGACACTTAAGAGCCGCTTTATAACAAGGGCTCTAAAAAGCTGTCAAGGAAGCCCCCCAGGCTCCAACACTTTAATGCGTGCTAATTCTTTCCTTGGAATCCGACTCGCGTTTTTCGTCCTTCGCGACAATCTCCGGAGCCACATCCGGCAAGGGCTCCGGCGCGTATTGCAGCGCAATTTGCAGGACTTCGTCAATCCATTTAACCGGTTTGATCTGAAGATCCTGTTTAATATTGTCTGGAATTTCCTTCAGGTCGCGGACATTCTCTTCGGGAATGATCACGGTCTTGATTCCACCCCGGTGCGCGGCGAGCAATTTCTCTTTCAGTCCACCGATGGCCAATACCTGGCCACGCAGGGTGATCTCACCGGTCATCGCCACATCGGCACGCACCGGAATGCCGGTCAATGCCGACACCAGGGCCGTGCACATGCCTACACCCGCGCTGGGACCGTCCTTCGGGGTTGCCCCTTCCGGCATATGGATATGGGTGTCGTGCTTCTCGTGGAAGTCCAGGGGGATACCCAGGCTCCTGGCGCGACTGCGCACCACGGTCTGCGCGGCGGTGATCGATTCGACCATCACATCGCCCAGGGAGCCGGTCTTGATCAACTGCCCCTTGCCCGGGATGACGGCCGCTTCAATGGTCAGCAACTCGCCGCCCACCTGGGTCCACGCCAGGCCAGTCACCTGCCCTACCTGATCCTGCTGCTCGGCCAGGCCGTAGCGGAATTTACGCACACCGAGAAAATGTTCCAGCGCGTCGGCCGTCACTTTCACCGAGAAACGTTTTTCCAGCGCATGTTCCTTGACCGCCTTGCGGCAGATTTTCGCAATCTGGCGCTCGAGGCCCCGTACACCGGCCTCGCGGGTGTAATAGCGCACGATGTCACGGATGGCTTCGACGTCAAACTCGATCTCGCCTTTCTTCAGGCCGTTGGCCGAGGTCTGCTTGGGAGCGAGGTATTTGACGGCGATGTTGATCTTTTCGTCTTCGGTGTAACCCGGCAGGCGAATCACTTCCATCCGGTCCAGCAACGCCGGCGGAATGTTCATGGAGTTGGAGGTGCACAGGAACATTACGTCGGACAGGTCGTAATCGACTTCCAGGTAATGGTCGTTGAAGTTGTGGTTCTGCTCGGGATCGAGCACCTCAAGCAGCGCCGACGCAGGATCGCCGCGCATATCGCTGCCCATTTTGTCGATTTCATCGAGCAGGAACAGCGGGTTACGCACGCCCACTTTGGTCATCTTTTGAATCAATCTTCCTGGCATCGAACCGATATATGTCCGGCGATGGCCGCGGATTTCCGCTTCGTCACGCACGCCACCGAGGGCCATGCGTACAAATTTGCGGTTGGTCGCGCTGGCGATGGACTCCGCCAGAGAGGTTTTACCCACCCCGGGAGGCCCGACCAGGCATAACACCGGACCCCGAATTTTCTTCACACGCTTTTGCACGGCGAGGTATTCGAGGATCCGCTCCTTGACCTCCTCAAGACCATAATGGTCGGCATCGAGGATTTCTTCGGCGCGGGTCAGGTCCAGGCGTACCTTGGTCTGGGCCTTCCACGGCACTTGCACGAGCCAATCGATGTAGGAGCGCACCACGGTGGCTTCAGCCGACATCGGCGACATTTGCTTGAGCTTGTTCAGCTCGGCCGTCGCCTTGGTCAGCGCGTCCTTCGGCAGGCCGGCGGCATCGATACGCTTTTTCAGCTCTTCGATCTCGTTGTGGCCTTCCTCGCCGTCGCCGAGCTCTTTTTGAATGGCCTTCATCTGCTCATTCAAGTAGTACTCGCGCTGGCTGCGCTCCATTTGTTTCTTCACGCGGCCACGAATGCGCTTCTCGACCTGCAGCAGGTCGATTTCACCATCGAGCAGTGCCAGCACGTGCTCAACACGGGCCGACAGGTCGATGATCTCGAGGATGTCCTGCTTCTGCTCGATTTTCAGCGCCATGTGCGCCGCCATGGTGTCGACCAGGCGACTCGGCTCATCGATGCTGTTCAGGGACGACAGGACTTCCGCCGGGACCTTCTTGCCCAGCTGCACATACTGTTCGAACTGCGAAAGCAGGCTGCGCACGAATACTTCGGATTCACGCTCAGGGGCCTCGACTTCGTCGATCAGCGCCACTTCGGCGCGCAGGTGGCCGTCGACCTCCATGAAACGCTCGACCGCACCGCGCTGCTCGCCTTCCACCAGCACCTTGACGGTACCGTCGGGCAGCTTGAGCAATTGCAGGACAGTTGCAACGGTACCGACGCGATACAGGGCGTCTTCGCCCGGATCATCATCGGCAGGATTCTTCTGGGCCAGCAGCAGGATCTGCTTGTCGCCCGTCATCGCGGCCTCGAGGGCTTCGATAGACTTCTCGCGCCCCACGAACAGCGGGATAACCATGTGCGGATAGACGACGACATCACGCAACGGCAGGAGAGGCAATTCGATGGTTGTCTTCATGATTTCGCCTCTATGACAGTTGAAAAATAAGCTTGAAACCAAGATGGGGGTTGCATGCAAAAAAAACAAGCTCAATGCCAGCACTTAAACGCATGAATAAACGCGATTTAATCAGCCGTCACGCAAAAACACCGCAAAAAAACAAGGGGCCCCAAAAGGCCCCTTGCTTGTACCGCCACTGCAAAGACGCTTATGCGTCAGGTGCAGCCTTGGCAGCCGGCTCGCTGTTTTCATAGATATACAGTGGCTTGGACTTGCCTTCGATAACGCTTTCGTCGATCACCACTTTACTCACCTCGGACTGCGAGGGGATTTCGTACATGGTGTCGAGCAACACGCCTTCGAGGATCGAGCGCAGACCACGTGCACCGGTCTTGCGCTCCAGTGCGCGCTTGGCCACTGATTTGAGCGCGTCGGTACGGAACTCGAGGTCCACACCTTCCATCTCGAACAGCTTGGCGTACTGCTTGGTCAGGGCGTTTTTCGGCTCGGTAAGGATCTGAATCAACGCCGCCTCATCCAGCTCGTCCAGCGTCGCCAGGACCGGCAGACGGCCGACGAATTCCGGGATCAGACCGAACTTGACCAGATCGTCAGGTTCGACTTCACGCAGGGACTCGCCCACCTTCTTGCCTTCTTCCTTGCTGCGCACTTCCGCGCCGAAACCGATGCCACCACGGGTGGAACGCTGCTGGATGACCTTTTCCAACCCGGAAAACGCACCGCCACAGATAAACAGGATGTTACGCGTATCGACCTGCAGGAATTCCTGCTGCGGATGCTTGCGGCCACCCTGGGGCGGTACCGAAGCGACCGTGCCTTCGATCAGCTTCAACAGAGCCTGCTGTACGCCTTCACCGGAAACATCCCGAGTGATTGACGGATTGTCCGACTTGCGCGAAATCTTGTCGATTTCATCGATGTAGACGATACCCATCTGGGCCTTCTCTACGTCGTAGTCGCACTTCTGCAGCAGTTTCTGAATGATGTTCTCGACATCTTCGCCCACGTAGCCCGCCTCGGTGAGGGTGGTGGCGTCGGCGATGGTGAACGGAACGTTCAGCAGGCGAGCGAGGGTTTCCGCAAGCAGGGTCTTACCCGAGCCTGTGGGGCCGATCAGCAGGATATTACTCTTGCCGAGTTCGACTTCGTCGCCTTTCTTGTCACGCTGGTTCAGGCGCTTGTAGTGGTTGTACACCGCTACGGCCAGAACCTTTTTTGCACGCTCCTGACCAATCACATACTGGTCAAGGATGCCGCTGATTTCTTTAGGCGATGGGAGTTTGTGCGCACTGCTCTCGGCCTGGGCTTCCTGCACCTCCTCGCGGATGATGTCATTGCACAGGTCGACGCATTCGTCGCAGATAAACACCGAGGGGCCGGCAATCAATTTGCGTACTTCATGCTGGCTTTTGCCACAGAAGGAGCAATAAAGCAGCTTGCCGTTGTCCTCGCCGTTGCGGGTGTCAGTCATTCGTTCGATCCAAATCCGATAGGCTTGCAACACAAGATGAAGGCTTATGCGGGCTTTTTCAAGCCCGCCAGTGGTCGGGCATGCCGACCAGCCCTATTTTGAGCGGCTTATTATTAAGCGGGGCGCTTTTCGATCACTGCGTCGATCAACCCGTATTCACGGGCGGCTTCAGCGCTCATGAAATTATCACGGTTGGTATCACGCTCGATTTCTTCAAGTGTGTGCCCGCTGTGCTTGGCCATCAGCGTGTTGAGGCGCTCACGAATGAAGAGGATTTCCTTGGCATGGATTTCGATGTCCGATGCCTGGCCCTGGAAACCGCCCAGTGGCTGGTGAATCATCACGCGTGAGTTCGGCAGGCAGTAACGCTTGCCCTCGGCACCGGCGGTCAGCAGGAATGCACCCATGCTGCAGGCCTGGCCAATGCAGGTAGTCGATACGTTTGGCTTGATGAACTGCATGGTGTCGTAGATCGACATGCCCGCCGTCACCGAACCGCCCGGCGAGTTGATGTAGAGATGGATGTCCTTGTCCGGGTTTTCCGCTTCAAGGAACAGCAGCTGCGCACAGATCAGGTTGGCCATGTAGTCCTCTACCGGGCCAACCAGAAAGATCACTCGCTCCTTGAGCAGGCGCGAGTAGATGTCGTAGGCGCGTTCGCCACGAGCGGACTGCTCGACAACCATCGGGACCAGGCCGCCTGCGGCCTGGATATCAGAGTTCTGCTGAATATAGGAATTACGGAACATGCTCTGCAGTTACTCCCAAATAGTCATGTCTTGAAAACGCATAAGCCAGCGCGAGGCTGGCTTATGGTTGAATTTCCAACGAGTTGGACAATCAGTCGGCTTGTGCTGCTTCTGCCGGTTTGACTGCTTCTTCGTAAGAGACCGCTTTATCGGTCACCTTAGCCTTCTGCAGAACAGTATCCACAACTTGTTCTTCCAGCACAACCGAACGTACTTCGTTCAGTTGCTGGTCGTTCTTGTAGTACCAAGCCACAACCTGCTCAGGCTCCTGGTAGGCCGAGGCCATTTCCTGGATCATTTCGCGAACACGGTCTTCGTCCGGCTTGAGGTCGAACTGCTTGACCACTTCAGCCACGATCAGGCCCAGCACGACGCGGCGCTTGGCTTGTTCTTCGAACAGCTCGGCCGGCAGCTGGTCAGGCTTGATGTTGCCACCAAACTGCTGGACAGCTTGTACGCGCAGGCGATCCACTTCGTTGGACAGCAGGGCCTTTGGCACTTCGATCGGGTTGGCGGACAGCAGACCGTCCATGACCTGGTTCTTGACCTTGGACTTGATCGCCTGACGCAGCTCGCGCTCCATGTTCTTGCGAACTTCGGTGCGGAAGCCTTCGATGCCGGTTTCCTTGATGCCGAATTGAGCGAAGAACTCTTCGTTCAGTTCCGGCAGCTTAGGCTCGGAAACGCTGTTGACGGTCACGGTGAACTCGGCGGCTTTGCCGGCCAGGTCCAGGTTCTGGTAGTCAGCAGGGAATTCCAGGTTCAGAACGCGCTCTTCACCGGCCTTGGCGCCGACCAGGCCGTCTTCGAAGCCCGGGATCATGCGGTTGGAGCCCAGCACCAGCTGGGTACCGGTGGCGGAACCGCCAGCGAACACTTCGCCGTCAACCTTGCCAACGAAATCGATGTTCAGTTGGTCTTCGTTCTGGGCGGCACGATCGGCCACTTCGAAACGGGTGTTCTGCTTGCGCAGGATTTCCAGCATGTTGTCCAGGTCCGAATCAGCGACATCGGCGCTCAGGCGCTCGATTTCGATGCCTTCAAAACCGGCCACTTCAAACTCAGGGAACACTTCGAACGTCGCTACGTATTCCAGGTCCTTGCCAGCTTCCAGGGACTTGGGTTCGATCGACGGCGAGCCAGCCGGGTTCAGCTTCTGCTCGACAACGGCTTCGTAGAAGGAAGCCTGGATCACGTCACCTACCGCTTCCTGGCGCGCATCGGCACCAAAACGACGCTTGATTTCGCTCATCGGCACTTTGCCTGGACGGAAACCAGCGATCTTGGCCTTCTGGGCAGTCTGCTGCAGACGCTTGTTGACCGCAGTCTCGATACGCTCTGCCGGCACGGTGATGCTCATGCGGCGCTCGAGAGCAGTAGTATTTTCAACAGAAACTTGCATGGATATTCCTCGTTGCACAGACATTAGCCGGCCATTTCCGACCCCAATCAAGGGCATGCATTCTAGTGGGTCAAACTCAAGAAGTCACCCTACTGAAAATACACCTGGAAACAGCCAGCAATTTATCGGTACGAAGGCACTGAAGTACCTCGCCCCGGTGACAAATACAGCCAATTGCGCCAGGGCTCTGCGCCGCCCTTCTATCTATATAGAGAGAAAGCAGCCATTCATCTCCCTGACGGTCCGCCCCGCGAACGGCGCGAACGGGCAACGCGGCATCATCGAGACACACAAATACGACGAAACGCGCTGCCGATGGAGCCCACTACTTGCGACCGCTGACCTATCAAGCGGCCAAAACCAAAAAAGGCGCCAGACTGTTAAATCTGGCGCCTTTCGAATATGGGGTGGACGAAGGGGATCGAACCCTCGACAACGGGAGTCACAATCCCGTGCTCTACCAACTGAGCTACGCCCACCATATTGCTTTAACAAAGAAACCAAACTACTTCTTTGTTCAACCCTGCCCGGCCTGACAGCCGAGCAACGTTTTATTTGGTGCGGATGAAGAGACTCGAACTCTTACGCCTCGCGGCGCTGGAACCTAAATCCAGTGTGTCTACCAATTCCACCACATCCGCGCTTGAAGCTCTTAAAGCAAAGGCGCCAGACGGTTAATCTGGCGCCTTTCAAAATATGGGGTGGACGAAGGGGATCGAACCCTCGACAACGGGAGTCACAATCCCGTGCTCTACCAACTGAGCTACGCCCACCATATAGCGCTACTTGTGCCAAAGCTGCCTAATGGCGCACCCGGCAGGACTCGAACCTGCGACCATCCGCTTAGAAGGCGGATGCTCTATCCAGCTGAGCTACGGGCGCCTGATTAATCTGTACTCTTGGAGGATTACAAACTAAGTGTTTCCAGCCTTGCAGTACAACAATTCTGCTCGACTTTCTAACCAGTGCTAGGCTGTGCCCGACAAGTGCGACGAATAGTATAGAGCGGCCTGAAACCCGTCAAATCTTTTTTGAAAAAAACTGATTTTATTTAAGGGGTTAGGCCAATTTGCAGACCAAGCGCCTTTGCCCTCGCGCCTTGGCGTGCGAGAATGCGCGCACTTTTCTTCCCCCTCTCGATGGTTAATCACGCGTAATGACTGCACAACTTATCGACGGCAAATCAATCGCCGCCAGCCTGCGCCAGCAGATCGCCAAACGCGTCACCGAGCGTCGCCAGCAAGGCCTGCGCACGCCTGGCCTCGCGGTGATCCTGGTCGGCAGCGATCCCGCCTCTCAGGTTTATGTCTCGCACAAGCGTAAAGACTGCGAAGAGGTGGGCTTTATCTCCAAAGCCTACGACTTGCCTTCGGACACCACTCAACAGGCCCTGGCCGACCTGATTGACAGCCTCAACGATGACCCGAACATGGACGGCATCCTGCTCCAGTTGCCGCTGCCCGAGCACCTGGACGCCTCCCAACTGCTGGAACGCATCCGCCCGGACAAAGACGTCGATGGTTTCCACCCCTATAACGTCGGTCGCCTGGCCCAGCGCATCCCGCTGCTGCGCCCCTGCACGCCCAAGGGGATCATGACGTTGCTGGAAAGCACCGGGGTCGATCTCTATGGCCTCGACGCCGTCGTGGTGGGCGCCTCGAATATCGTCGGTCGCCCGATGGCCATGGAACTGTTGCTGGCCGGCTGCACCGTGACCGTCACCCACCGCTTCACCAAGGACCTGGCCGGCCACGTTGGCCGCGCCGACCTGGTGGTGGTCGCCGCCGGCAAGCCGGGCCTGGTCAAAGGTGAATGGATCAAGGAAGGCGCCATCGTCATTGACGTGGGCATCAACCGCCAGGACGACGGCAAGCTGGTCGGCGACGTGGTCTACGATACCGCCCTGCCTCGCGCCGGCTGGATCACCCCGGTTCCAGGCGGCGTAGGCCCGATGACCCGGGCGTGCCTGCTGGAGAACACGCTGTATGCGGCGGAAACGCTCCACGGCTAATAACCACGCGTACTGAAAAAGCCCTGCCTTAGCGCGGGGCTTTTTATTGCCTGAAGAAAAACTGTTTTTTCTTAGTTTTTAAGCACTTTCGTCTGGTTCTGGAAGAACATTCGACAGTTTCTGATCCATACTCCTAGAATGTAACGCCATTTTTCATAAAACCCGTTTCCCAAACGGTATTTCCTTACTTTTTAGCGAGTTCATCCGCGTGAAAATTCGTCTTTCTCTTGTCAGCCTGTTTTTTGCTTTGACAGGCACCTTCGCCCACGCCGCCGAATCCACCCTGGCCCCGCGTGACGCCTCCAAACTGCAAATTGCGTCCGGCAGCGCCATGCTGGTGGATTTGCAGACCAACAAAGTGATCTATGCCAGCAACCCCGATGTGGTGGTGCCCATCGCGTCCGTGAGCAAGCTGATGACCGGCCTGATCGTGCTGGAAGCCAAGCAGAACATGGATGAATACATCGATATCAACATCACCGACACGCCGGAGATGAAAGGGGTGTTCTCGCGCGTGAAGATCGGCAGCCAGATGCCGCGCAAGGAGATGCTGCTGATCGCGCTGATGTCCTCGGAAAACCGCGCCGCCGCGAGCCTGGCCCACCATTATCCGGGCGGCTACGCGGCGTTTATTGCGGCGATGAACGCCAAGGCCAAGGCGCTGGGCATGACCAGCACCCATTACGTGGAGCCTACAGGCCTGTCGATCCATAATGTGTCGACCGCCCGCGACCTGAGCAAGTTGCTGGCCTATGCGCGCAAATTCCCGATGTTGAGCCAGTTGAGCACCACCAAGGAAAAGACCGTGGCGTTCCGCAAGCCCAACTACACCCTGGGTTTCTCCAACACCGATCACCTGATCAATCGTGCCAACTGGGACATCAAGCTGACCAAGACCGGCTTTACCAACCAGGCCGGGCACTGCCTGGTGCTGGTCACGAGCATGGGTAACCGTCCGGTGTCGCTGGTGATCCTGGATGCTTTTGGCAAGTTCACCCACTTTGCCGATGCCAGCCGTATTCGCAGCTGGGTCGAGACCGGCAAGGGCGGCGCGGTGCCGGATGTGGCGCTGCGCTACAAGGCTGACAAGAATCTGAAGAACCGTGCGGGCGTGACGGAAGTACGCCGCTGACTCATTCACGACGCAAATCAAATGTGGGAGGGGGCTTGCCCCCGATGGCGGTGTGTCACTCACAACATCAGTGATTGATCCACCGCTATCGGGGGCAAGCCCCCTCCCACATGGGTTACTTGCGTTCCGCCAGGACCTTGAGCGCCTGGGCCGCCGCCCCTTCCTGCCCGGCCTGGGCCGTAGCGTTCGCCGCCTCCCGCCAACGCTGCGCGTCCACATTCGCCGGCAACTGGCTCGGACGCTGGGTCAGGATCGCCCAATGGCCCGCGCTCTTCCACGCCGATTCGAAGTCACCAAAGCCCATCATCAATCGCCGCTCCATGCCGGAACGCAACAGCACCGTGCTTTTCTGCTGATTGAACCCCACCACCACGACGTAACGCGGGCCGGACCAGAAGCTGGAGTTGATGCGCGCCATTACCGGGTAACCGGCCGCCACCTGTGCCAGCACTGCGGTCAGCCCGGCATCCAGCGGATACACCATCAGCCCGTACTCACGCGCCAGCTTTGGCATGTTGCGCTCAAGGTCCGCCTCGGCGCCCGGCAGGTGCAGTGGCTTATCGAGCAGCCCCGGTGTCATGACAATGCCTTGTTGCGACAGCATGCTGGCCAGTGCCGCAGGACCGCTCTGATAAGCCTCGCTGCGAAAGGTGGGGACGCCATTGAGCTCAACCCGCTCCGGCAGGCCGGGAAGTTTCGACGGCTGGCTGGAACAGGCCATCAGCCCCAGGGCACAGGCCAGCAGGATGGATGTTTTGAGGTTCGACCGTAAGCGCAATGTTTGACTCTCTTGATCAACTGCCGGTGAGGGCCCCGATCATAGGACGCTCTTGGGCAAGGGTATAGCCTCACGTGTCGATAAACCGCCCGCCATAGAGCAAACAAGTTGGACGGACACGACCATTGGTCAATAGCAGGCAACCGCCGGGTAGCTAGACTGTCCATTGAGAAGACTGTGTGTACCCCGGACGGGGTGAAGGGAGGCCTGAATGAGCCTTGCAACGACGATTTTCCTGTTGATCTGCGGTTGGCTGGCGGTGGCCGCCGCCATGTTGTGGGGGGTCATGCGCGTGACCCGCCGGCACCATCCCCCCCACGTCAAACCCGCCGCGCCCGCCAAGCCGAGCAAGGCGACGGTGCATCACGCCTAGCCGGGCATGCAATTGAAGTCCTGGGTGGCGGCGACCTCCTTGCCATGGCCATCCTTGAGCGCTGCGCGCACGGTGGTCCCCAGGCTCGATTCCTCCAGGGTGTAATGCTCACCCGCCTTGAAATGCTTGTACTCGACCCGGCCCTGGCAGTCCTGCTGGTTATCGTCGCCGGGCTCCTCCTCAAACAGCGTCACGTCCAGGCGATGGTCTCCGGGGCTCACTTCGAAGTAGCGCCCGTCATCGACGCGCTTGCCATCGAGACGCTCGGCCAACAAGTCATTCGGTGCCTCTTCTTTCAAGCCGATCCAGGCTTGGCTCGGGTCAGCCTTGGGTATCGGGCCGGCACACGCCGACAACAGTACGACAGCCGCAAGGGTGGGAATCAATAACAGTGTTTTCGGTGACATGGCAGGGCTCCAAAGCGCATCAGTAAAAAGCGTATCCGATGACTGGCAAGCTTGAAGAGCTGTCGTTTGTAGAACAAATGAATACAAATGAAACGATCTTCAGCCATTACCTAAATGTTCCTTCACCTGGCTGAAAGGTGCGTGTTAGGTGGGTCGGGCAAGACTGCCGGGGTTTGCAATCCTGCTTTTCTCGGAGACTCACGCATGCTCGGGCTGGTAAAGACCGCACTGCACAAGCCGTACACGTTTATCGTGCTGGCCATATTCATCTGCATCATCGGGCCCATGGCGGCCCTGCGTACGCCCACCGATGTGTTCCCCGATATCGGTATCCCCGTGGTCGCCGTGGTCTGGCAATACAACGGCCTGTCGCCGGACGCCATGGCCGGGCGGGTGATCTACACCTACGAACGCTCCCTGAGCACCACCGTCAACGACATCGAACATATCGAATCGCAATCTTTGCCGGGCATGGGCATCGTCAAGATCTTCTTCCAGCCCGGCGTGGATATCCGCACCGCCAACGCCCAGGTCACGGCGGTATCACAGACGGTGCTCAAGCAAATGCCCCCGGGTATCACGCCGCCGTTGATCCTCAACTACAGCGCCTCCACGGTGCCGATCCTGCAAATGGCGTTCTCCAGTCCGAGCCTGTCGGAGGCGAAAATCCGCGACCTGGTGCAGAACAATATCCGCCTGCCGCTGAGCGCCCTGCCCGGCCTGGCGATGCCCACGCCAATGGGCGGCAAGCAACGCCAGATCACCCTGGACCTCGACCCCCAAGCCCTGGCGGCCAAGGGTTTGTCGGCCCAGGACGTGGGCAATGCCCTGGCATTGCAGAACCAGATCATCCCGGTGGGCACCGCCAAGCTTGGCCCCAATGAATACACGATCCTGCTGAACAACAGCCCCAAGGCCATCGATGAGCTCAACGACTTGCCGATCAAGAACGTCGACGGCGCGATCATCACCATCGGCCAAGTGGCCCATGTACGGGACGGCTCGCCCCCGCAGACCAATATCGTGCGCGTCGACGGCCACCGTGCGGTGCTGATGCCGGCCTTGAAGAACGGCAGTATCTCGACGCTCTCGATCATCGACGGCATTCGCCAGATGCTGCCGCGCATCAACGAAACCCTGCCGCCGTCGCTGAAGACCTCACTGCTGGGCGACGCCTCGGTGTTCGTCAAGCAGTCGGTGGGCAGCGTGGCCCAGGAAGGCATCATCGCCGCCCTGCTGACCAGCGCGATGATCCTGCTGTTTCTCGGCAGTTGGCGCTCGACCCTGATCATTGCCGCATCGATCCCCCTGGCGGTGCTGTCGGCCATCGCGCTGCTGGCGGTCAGCGGGCAAACCCTGAATGTGATGACCCTGGGCGGCCTGGCCCTGGCGGTGGGCATTCTGGTGGACGACGCCACGGTGACCATCGAAAACATCAACTGGCACCTTGAACAAGGCAAGGCGGTGAAGACCGCGATCCTCGACGGCGCCGCACAAATCGTCGGCCCGGCGTTCGTCTCGCTGCTGTGCATCTGCATCGTGTTCGTGCCGATGTTCTTGCTGCAGGGCATCGCCGGGTATCTGTTCCGGCCGATGGCGCTGGCGGTGATCTTTGCCATGGCCAGTTCGTTCATTCTCTCGCGCACCCTGGTGCCGACGCTGGCGATGTTTCTGCTCAAGCCCCACGCACCGGAGCAAGGCCCGGGACATCATCCGGAAGATGCATTCATCAACCACCACGAGGGCGAACAGCACCGCAAGCCGCGCCATGCCGCGCTGCAAGCCGTGCTGAATTTCCAGCAAGGGTTCGAGCGGCATTTCTCGAATATCCGCGACACCTACCACGGCCTGCTGATGCTCGCACTCGGCGCGCGCAAGCGCTTTATCGTCGGGTTCCTCGCCTGTGTGCTGGCCTCGTTCGTGTTGCTGCCGAGCCTGGGCCAGGATTTTTTTCCGGCCACCGATGCCGGCGCACTCGCGCTGCATGTGCGCCTGCCGCTGGGTACGCGCATCGAGGAAAGCGCCGCCGCGTTCGACCGCATCGAAGCGCGGATTCGCGAGGTGATCCCGGCGCAAGCGCTGGACACGATCGTCGACAACATCGGCATCCCGCTCAGCGGCATCGACATGGCCTACAGCAACAGCGGCACCATCGGCCCGCAGGACGGCGATATCCAGGTCACGCTGAAAAAGAACCACGCGCCCACCGCCGATTACGTGAAAAAACTGCGTGAGGCCCTGCCGCAAAGCTTTCCCGGCAGCCACTTTGCGTTCCTGCCGGCGGACATCAGCAGCCAGATCCTCAACTTCGGCGCGCCGGCACCACTGGACGTGAAGATTTCCGGGCGCAACGATGCCGAAAACCGCGCCTATGCCGTGGAACTCGAACGGCGCCTGCAACACGTACCGGGCATCGCCGACCTGCGTATCCAACAGTCCACCGGTTACCCGTCGCTGCAGGTGAATGTCGACCGCCTGCGCGCCAATGGCCTGGGCATCACCGAAAAAGACGTGACCAACAGCATGGTCGCCTCCCTCGCCGGCAGCTCCCAGGTGGCGCCCACGTTCTGGCTGAATCCGGCCAATGGCGTGTCCTATTCGATCGTGGCCGCGACGCCGCAATACCGCCTCGACAGCCTGCCTTCGCTGGAGGCACTGCCGGTGACCGGTGCCGATGGCCAGTCCCAGATCCTCGGCGGCGTGGCGACTATTTCGCGGGTACAAAGCCCCGCGGTGGTGACGCACTACAACATCGAACCCACCCTGGACCTGTATGCCAACGTGCAGGGCCGCGACCTCGGTGGCGTCGCCCGGGATGTGCAAAAAGTCCTCGATGACACCGCGTCCATGCGCCCCAAAGGCGCGACGATCAGCCTGCACGGGCAGATCGATGCGCTGCACGAGGCGTTCAGCGGCTTGAGCTTCGGCCTGCTCGGCGCCGTGGTGTTGATCTACCTGCTGATCGTGGTCAACTTCCAATCCTGGGCCGACCCCTTCGTGATCATCACCGCGTTGCCCGCAGCATTGGCGGGGATCGTGTGGATGCTGTTCCTCAGCGGCACCTCGCTATCGGTGCCCGCCCTGACCGGCGCGATTCTGTGCATGGGCGTGGCCACCGCCAACTCGATCCTGGTGGTGAGTTTCTGCCGTGAACGCCTGGCCGAACATGGCGATGCCTTGAAAGCTGCGATGGAAGCCGGTTACACGCGCTTTCGCCCGGTGTGCATGACCGCCCTGGCGATGATCATCGGCATGCTGCCCCTGGCGCTGTCCGAGGAACAAAACGCGCCGCTGGGCCGCGCCGTGATCGGTGGGTTGATCTTCGCCACCGTCGCCACCTTGTTGTTTGTTCCCGTGGTCTTCAGCCTGGTCCACGGTCGTCACCCTACTCGCGCAATTGCTGGAGAAACGTCCCATGTCGTCTGATCAAAAACCCTCGCGCAAGCGTCTGATGCTCATGGGTATCGGCGGCCTGACCCTGGCCGCCCTGTTGGTCGCCAACGGCTTGCACGCCCGCACGCTGCATGAACAAGCGGTGACCGCCTGGACTGAAACTGCGGCCATCCCCCAGGTGAGGGTGTTCCAGCCCAAACAGAATGCCAGCGGCGACACCCTGCGCCTGCCGGCGCACCTGGAGGCCTGGAGCAAGGCGCCGATTCATGCCCGGGTCAGCGGCTATTTGAAGGACTGGAAGGTCGATATCGGCAGCCAGGTCAAGGCCGGGCAAATCCTCGCGCAAATCGACAGCCCGGACCTTGACCAGCAACTGGCGCAAACCCACGCCCATCTGGTCCAGGAACAGGCCAATGCACGCCTGGCCGCCACCACCGCAACGCGCTGGCAAAACCTGCTGGCCAGCCACTCCGTGTCGCGCCAGGAGGCCGACGAGAAAACCTCGGATGCCGCCGCCGCCAAAGCCAATGCCCAGGCGGCCGCCGCCGACTATGCGCGGCTGTGCGCACTGGAAAGCTACAAGACCCTGCGTGCGCCTTTCGCCGGCACCATCACCGCGCGCAATACCGACATCGGCCAGTTGATCAAGGCCGACACCGACAGCGATCCGGAACTGTTCAGCCTTGCCGACACCCACCAACTGCGCCTGTACGTGCCGGTGCCACAGAACTACGCGGCGGTGATCCACCCAGGCCTGCAAGCCGAGCTGACGGTGCCCGAACATCCGGGCGAGCACTTCAAGGCGCGCCTGATCGGCGACTCCACGGCCATCGACCGACGCTCCGGCACCCTGCTCGCGCAGTTCGTCGTCGACAACCCGAACGGTGAACTGCTGCCCGGCGACTATGCCGAAGCGACCTTGCCGATTCCGGCGGACACCCATGGCGTGAGCATCCCCGCCAGCGCGCTGATCTTCCGTGCCCAGGGCACCCAGGTCGCCGTGCTCGACCGGCAAGACCACGTGCACCTGCAAGCCATTCATATCGGCCTGGACCTGGGCGAACGCCTGGTGATCGACCAGGGCCTGAAACCCGCCGACCGCATCATCGACAACCCACCCGACGCCCTGCGCGAAGGCGACGCGGTACAACTGGCCGACGCCACCGGGGGTGCCCATGCGCCCAAGGCTTAACCCGTTTGCGGCACTGATGCTACTGGCCTTGCAAGGCTGCTCCATGGCACCCGTCTACCACGTGCCGTCGGTTGACCTGCCGGCCGGTTACCGCGAACAGACCAGCGACGGCCCGTGGCACAGCGCGCAGCCGTCCGACACCTTGGCGCCGCAATGGTGGAAGCTGTACAAGGACCCAACGCTCGATGCGCTGCAACAGCAACTGCTCGCGGCCAACCCGGACCTGGCCGCGGCGCTGGCGCATTTCGATGCGTCCCAGGCGTATGCCAGTCAACTGCATGCAGGGCTGTTTCCACAGCTCACCGCCAGCGCCCAGCCGTTGCGACAGCGCCAATCGGATTCGAGGCCGTTGCGCGGCACGACGCAACCGTCGGTGTACAACAGCAACACCGCCGGATTCTCGTTGAGTTACGAACTGGACCTGTGGGGCAAAATCCGCAACCAGGTTGCGGCCGGCGACGCCCAGGCGCAAGCATCCGGCGATGACTTGGCCGTGGCGCGCCTGAGCCTGCAACGCCAGTTGACAACGCTGTATGTGCAACTCAACGGGCTGGATGCGCAGAGCCGGATTCTCACCCACTCGCTGGAGGATTTCAGCCAGGCGCTGCAACTCACCCGTAGCCGTTATGAGGGGCAGATCGCCTCGGAACTGGACCTCACCCGTGCGCAAAATCAACTGGCCGAGGCCAGGGCGCAGCTGGATGAAGTGCGTGGGCAGCGCAACCTCACCGAGCATGCCATCGGCGAATTGGTCGGCGTCGCGGCCAGTAACTTTTCACTGCCAGCCAGCCCGCAGTTGATGGCCTTGCCAGGGATTCCAGCGCAACTGCCCAGCCACTTGCTGCAACGTCGCCCGGATATTGCGGCGGCGGAACGGCGAGTGTTTGCAGCCAATGCCTCTATTGGCGTGGCCAAGGCGGCGTGGTATCCGGACTTCAGTCTGACCGGGTTGATTGGCGGCCAGACGCAGGGCGTGGGCAACCTGCTTTCAGCGGGCAATCGCTATTGGGCGCTGGGGCCGTTGATGCACCTGCCCATCCTTGATGGCGGACGCTTGAGCGCCAACGAACGCCAGGCCAGGGCCGAATTTGAAGAAGCATCGGCACAGTACCGCAGCCAGGTGTTGAAAGCCGTGCGCGAGGTGGAAGACAACCTCGCACAACTGCGCGACTTGCAGCAACAGGCCCAGGACGAACAGGCGGCGGCGGATGCGGCCCAGCACACCCAGGCGCTGGCGATGAACAGCTATGAGGCGGGAGCCGTGAGTTATCTGGATGTGGTCACCGCACAAACAGCGGCCTTGCAGGCGCAGCGAACCTTGCAGGCGGTGCAGACACGGCAGTTGCAGGCGAGTGTGGGGTTGGTGACGGCGTTGGGGGGTGGGTGGCAAGCTGGAAGCGAGGGGCAGACGCACTGACGGCGGCGCCTGTTACGGCCTCATCGGGAGCAAGCCCCCTCCCACACTGGTTCCGCGACTGACACACAATGTATGAACACAGCAGGTCCCCTGTGGGAGGGGGCTTGCTCCCGATAGCGCCCTTCCAGACACATCCTGCCAAAAGCCTGCACATCACATTCAGCCCACCCCTCCTAGCCTCTCAGAGTCCACTTAGCAGAGAGGCCAGGGAATGCCTGATCTACCCGCTTCACATCGCCTGCGCATCGGCCGAATCAGCGAACCGAATCGCATCTACTTGATTACCACCAATACCCATGAACGCATTCGCCTGTTCAGCGACTTTCACCTCGGGCGCCTGGTGGTCCGGCAATTTCGGGTCGCTCAGCACCAAGGGCTGGCGAACTCCCTGGCATGGGTCATCATGCCCGACCATTTCCACTGGATCATCGAGTTGAAAAAAGGCTCGCTGGCAGACCTGATGTGCCAGGTAAAATCCAGGAGTACACGAACCGTCAACGGCGCCACAGGACGCAAGGGCCGGCTATGGCAGGAAAGCTTCCACGACCGGGCACTGCGCAAAGAAGATGACCTGGTGAAAATGGCCCGCTATGTAGTGGCCAATCCATTGCGCGCAGGGTTGGTCGAGCGGATTGGCGACTATCCGCTGTGGGATGCCATCTGGGTCTGACGTCAAACACAGTTCAAATGTGGGAGGGGGCTTGCCCCCGATGAGGGAGTGTCAGTAAGCACATCTGTGACTGACCCACCGCCATCGGGGGCAAGCCCCCTCCCACATTTTTTTCCCCATTTTCAGGCCGCGAGCTTACCGCTGGCGATGGCTGCCGAAGCCGCCACCATGGCACGCAACAACACCGCACACCCCGCCGCCAAATCATCCGGCGCGGCATTCTCGATTTCGTTATGGCTGATACCCCCCTCACACGGCACAAAGATCATTCCCGCCGGGCCCAGCTCGGCGACGAAAATCGCGTCGTGCCCTGCCCCGCTGACAATGTCCATGTGCGACAACCCCAGGCCATTGGCCGCGTCGCGCACGGCGTCCACGCAGCCTTGGTCGAAGTACAGCGGCGGGAAGTCGGCGGTAGGTTCCAGCTCAAAGCTCAAGCCATGTTTGTCGCAGGTTGCATCGATCACCTGGCGCACCTGGGCAATCATCGAATCCAGGCGTGCCGGCTCCAGGTGACGAAAATCCAGGGTCATACGCACTTCGCCGGGAATCACATTGCGCGAACCGGGATACGCCTGCAGGCAACCCACGGTGCCGCAGGCATGCGGCTGGTGTTCCAGTGCTGCGGCGTTGACGGCGGCCACCACCGCTGCCGCGCCTACCAGAGCATCCTTGCGCAGGTGCATCGGCGTCGGCCCCGCGTGCGCTTCAACGCCCCGCAACTTCAGGTCGAACCACTTCTGCCCGAGGGCTCCGAGTACCACGCCGATGGTTTTTTTCTCATCTTCGAGAATCGGCCCTTGTTCGATATGCGCTTCGAAATAAGCACCGACTTTGTGCCCGCTCTCGGCACGCGTGCCCGCATAGCCGATGGCGTTCAGCGCCTCGCCAACCGAAATGCCGTCCACATCCACCTTGGCCAGGGTGTCGGCCAGGCTGAACTTCTCGGCGAACACCCCGGAGCCCATCATGCACGGTGGAAAGCGCGAGCCTTCTTCGTTGGTCCACACCACCACCTCCAGCGGCGCCTCGGTTTCGAGCTTGAGGTCGTTGAGGGTGCGCAGCACTTCCACACCGGCCAACACGCCGAAGCAGCCGTCGAACTTGCCGCCGGTGGGCTGGGTGTCGATATGGCTGCCGGTCATCACCGGCGGCAGGTCGGGGTTGCGCCCCGGACGCCGGGCGAAAATATTGCCGATGCCGTCGACGGTCACGGTACAGCCGGCCTCCTCGCACCATTGCACGAACAGGTCGCGGGCCTTGCGGTCGAGATCGGTGAGGGCCAGGCGGCACACCCCGCCCTTGGGGGTGGCGCCGAGCTTGGCCAGGTCCATCAGCGACTGCCACAAACGGTCGCGGTTGATGTGCTGATGGGTCGATTGCAGAACGTCGAGGGCAGCGTTCATGGGGGGATCTCCTCAGGCTTGAATTGACACGATTCCAACAGTGAAAACTGGTCAAAATGTGGGAGGGGGCTTGCCCCCGATAGCGGTGGTTCAGTTACAGGTGAGTTGATTGACACACTGCAATCGGGGGCAAGCCCCCTCCCACATTTTGGACTGTGTTCACAAGGATGATTTGGCTACGACTGGCGTGATCGCGCGCCTGGCGTTCAGCGCGTAATACAGCACGCCGCCCAACGCCGAGCCGGTGAACCAACCGTAGCTGTAGAACCAGCTGAACGCATCGCTGCCCAGGGACAGCAAGGTCAGCACCACCGGCACGCCGAACGCGATAAACCCGCTCCAGTTCCAGGCCGGGTACACGTCGTCACGGTAGAGTCCCGCCAGGTCCAGCTGCTGTCTGCGGGTGATGAAGTAGTCCACCACCATGATCCCGGCGATCGGTCCCAGCAGGCTGGAGTAACCGAGCAACCAGTTGGAATACACCGTCTCCAGGCTGACATCGGACACGATCAGTCCGAGTTTTTTCAGCAGCTCATGGGCCATCAGCGCCAACCCCACCAGACCGGTCAGAATCACCGCCGTGGTGCGGTTGATCAGCTTGGGCGCGATGTTCTGAAAGTCGTTGGTCGGCGAAACGATGTTCGCCGCCGTGTTGGTCGACAAGGTGGCGATGATGATCAACGCCATGGCGACGGCGACCCACACCGGGCTCTGGATATGCCCGATCAGGGTGACCGGGTCGGACACGCTGACGCCCACCAGTTTTACCGAAGCGGCGGTCATGATCACGCCCAGGGCAGCGAACAGGAACATGGTCAGCGGCAGGCCGAAAATCTGCCCGAGGATCTGGTCCTTCTGGCTTTTGGCATAGCGGCTGAAGTCAGGGATATTCAGCGACAACGTGGCCCAGAATCCCACCATTGCGGTGAGGCCGGCCATGAAATAACCGGTGAGACTCGCCCCTTCGGGACGCTTGGGCGGGATCGCCATCAGTTCGCTGATCGACACATTCGGCATCGCCCACACCAGCAAGCCAATGCCCACGGCAACCAGCAACGGCGCCGACAGGGTTTCCAGGCGCTTGATCGACTCGGCGCCACGCAACACCACCCACAGATTCAGGCACCAGAAAAGCATGAACCCGATCACCTCGCCGGTACCGCCGAGGGACTTCCAGCCCTCGAAAATCGAGCCGAGAAACAGATGAATCGCCAGCCCGCCGAACATCGTCTGGATGCCAAACCAGCCGCACGCCACCAGCGCGCGGATCAGGCACGGCACATTGGAGCCCAGGATGCCGAACGATGAGCGCAACAGCACCGGAAAGGGAATGCCGTACTTCGTACCCGCAAATGCGTTAAGCGTCAGTGGGATGAGAACCACAATGTTGGCCAGCAAAATCGCCATCAGCGCTTCGCCCACCGACAACCCGAAGTACGCGGTGAGCACACCGCCCAGGGTGTAGGTGGGCACACAGATCGACATGCCGACCCACAGCGCCGTGATATGCCACTTGTTCCAAGTGCGTTCATGCACTTTGGTCGGTGCCATGTCGTGGTTGTAGCGAGGGCTGTCGAGGACGTCGGGGCCGGCGTCGAGTTCGTACAGGCCGTTGCGTTCGGTGACTTGCGATCTGTTCTGTTGCATGGCCGCTCCACGGTTTTTTTTAAAATTATTGTTGCTCACCTGCGCGGTTAAGGCAGGTGGCCGGAGTACCTCGTAGACAACATGACATCTCAGGCCCGGCCAGCCGCCACTGCACTCAATTACCGTGCCGACTACTGCTTCGCGACCCACACTGCATATATAACTGGCTGATGTTTATCAGCTTTATCCGATTACCCGAGGGCCTCTTCGGAACTTGCCGTGCGGCTCAGGCGCGACAGCAGGAAAGTTATCCGAACCTTCAGGACTCAATCTGGTGCAACACAATTATTTTTATTTACCGGCCTCGTCAAGCGCCGTCTCTCAAGCGGCTGATTTGCAATAAGAAATGTTGCTCAAATCAGCAACCTGTCAAGTGCGTCAAAATGGTAACTGGTTGCTTCATTTTGGTGATTTTCGATTTTTTTCGATAAAAATCAAATAGTTAAATAACAAAAAAGATGAATAAAAATATTCTTGCCCAATCGAAAAACTCGGGCTAGTTTCTATTCCTGTCACCGATGACAGGAATTAACCCGCCGTCGGCGAACGCTATTACAACACTTAGAACTGGCACAAGCCGGTCAAGCCTGTGAGGAACTCGACATGTCGCTGTTGATCCGTGGCGCCACCGTTATTACCCATGATGAAAGTTTCCGCGCCGATGTGTTTTGCGCAGACGGTCTGATACGTGCGATCGGCACGGACCTGGATATTCCCGCCGGCACTGCAACACTCGATGGCAACGGCCAATACTTGATGCCCGGCGGCATCGATCCCCATACCCATATGCAACTGCCGTTCATGGGCACCGTGGCCAGTGAAGACTTTTTCAGTGGCACGGCGGCGGGCCTGGCGGGCGGGACCACCTCGATCATCGACTTCGTGATTCCCAACCCGCAGCAGTCCTTGATGGAGGCGTTCCACCAATGGCGCGGCTGGGCCGAAAAGTCGGCCTCCGACTACGGCTTTCATGTGGCGATCACCTGGTGGAGCGACCAGGTACGCGAGGAGATGGCCGAACTGGTCAGCCACCACGGCATCAACAGCTTCAAGCATTTCATGGCCTACAAGAACGCGATCATGGCGGCGGACGACACCCTGGTGGCCAGTTTCGAGCGCTGCCTCGAACTGGGCGCGGTGCCCACGGTCCATGCGGAAAACGGCGAGCTGGTCTACCACCTGCAACGCAAATTGATGGCCCAGGGCATTACCGGGCCGGAAGCGCATCCGCTGTCGCGCCCTTCCCAGGTGGAAGGCGAAGCGGCCAGCCGGGCGATCCGCATCGCCGAGACCCTCGGCACGCCGTTGTACCTGGTGCACATCTCCACCCAGGAAGCACTGGACGAAATCACCTATGCGCGGGGCAAGGGCCAGGCGGTCTACGGCGAAGTGCTCGCCGGCCATCTGTTGCTGGACGACAGCGTCTATCAGCATCCCGACTGGCAGACCGCCGCCGGCTACGTGATGAGCCCGCCGTTCCGTCCGCGCGGGCATCAGGAGGCACTCTGGCGCGGTCTGCAATCGGGCAACCTGCACACCACCGCCACCGACCACTGCTGCTTCTGCGCCGAGCAAAAGGCCGTCGGGCGTGACGACTTCAGCAAGATCCCCAACGGCACCGCCGGCATCGAAGACCGCATGGCGCTGCTGTGGCACGAGGGCGTCAACACCGGGCGCCTGTCGATGCAGGAATTCGTCGCACTGACGTCCACCAACACCGCGAAGATCTTCAACCTCTACCCGCGCAAAGGCGCGATCCGCGAGGGCGCCGATGCCGACCTGGTGCTGTGGGACCCGCAGGGCACGCGCACTATTTCCGCCAAGACCCATCATCAGCAAGTCGACTTCAACATCTTCGAAGGCAAGACCGTACGCGGCGTGCCGAGCCACACCATCAGCCAGGGCAAGGTGGTCTGGGCCGATGGCGACCTGCGCGCCGAGCGGGGCGCCGGGCGGTATGTGCAGCGGCCGGCGTATCCGTCGGTGTTTGAACAGCTGAGCAAGCGTGCAGCGCTGTCCAAGCCTGTGGCTGTGAAACGCTGAGACCGCCATCGGGGGCAAGCCCCCTCCCACATTGGATCTATGTGAACCCGATCAAGTGTGGGAGGGGCGGTGCGACGATTCGACTTGCCCCCGATGAGGCCAGTGAAGGCAACAAAAATGCCCACTTAGAGGCAATCCAAAAAAAACCGTGAGGCCACTACCGTGATCCAGACCCTGACCCACCTCCCCCACCCCCGCGAAGACGGGGCCACCCTCGCCAGTCAGTTCACCGATCTGGCGCCGCCCCTCAATGCCCGCCAGGCCCGACTGGAAGCCTCGCGCTGTCTGTACTGCTACGACGCGCCGTGCGTGAACGCGTGCCCCAGCGACATTGATATCCCCTCGTTCATCCGCCATATCCACACCGAAAACGTGCAAGGCGCCGCGCAGAAAATCCTCTCGGCGAACATCCTGGGCGGCAGTTGCGCGCGCGTCTGCCCCACGGAGATCCTCTGCCAGCAAGCCTGCGTGCGCAATAACGCCGAAGAGTGCGCCCCGGTGCTCATCGGCCTGCTGCAACGCTACGCCGTGGACAACGCCCATTTCAGCGAACACCCTTTCCAACGCGCCGCGCCCACCGGTAAACGTATCGCCGTAGTCGGCGCAGGGCCTGCCGGTCTGGCCTGCGCCCACCGGGCCGCCTTGCAGGGTCATGACGTGGTGATCTTCGAGGCCCGGGAAAAAGCCGGCGGCCTGAATGAATACGGCATCGCCAAGTACAAGCTGGTGGACGACTTCGCCCAGAAGGAATTGGATTTCCTCCTGCAAATCGGCGGCATCGAGCTGCGTCACGGCCAGCGCCTGGGCGACAACCTCACCTTGAGTGAGCTGCACACGCAATTCGATGCGGTATTCCTCGGCCTCGGCCTGGCGGCCAGCAAACACCTGGGCCTGCCCCACGAGGACGCCCCCGGCCTGCTCGCCGCCACCGACTACATCCGCGAACTGCGCCAAGCCGACGACCTCACCCAACTGCCGTTGGCCGACCGCTGCATCGTGCTGGGCGCCGGCAACACCGCCATCGACATGGCCGTGCAAATGGCGCGCCTCGGCGCCCGCGACGTCAACCTCGTGTACCGCCGTGGTGTGGCCGACATGGGCGCGACCCAGCATGAACAAGACATCGCCAAGGCCAATCAGGTACGCCTGTTGACCTGGGCCCAGCCCGAAGAGGTCTTGCTTGACGACGAGGGCCGAGTCCGCGGCATGCGCTTTGCCCGCACACACATGGAGAACGGTCGCCTGCAGCCCACCGGCGAAACGTTCGAACTGGCCGCCGACGCGATCTTCAAGGCCATTGGCCAAGGCTTTGACAACGCAGCGCTGCACGACCCACTGGCCCGGCAGCTGCATCGCGTAGGCGAACGCATCTTTGTCGACGAACACCTGCGCACCAGCATTCCCGGGGTCTATGCCGGCGGTGATTGCGTCAGCCTCGGCCAGGACCTCACCGTGCAGGCGGTGCAACACGGCAAGCTGGCCGCCGAGGCCATGCATGCCCAACTCATGCTCAATGTGGAGGCCGCGTAATGGCCGATCTGTCGATTGTATTCGCCGGTATCAAAGCCCCCAACCCGTTCTGGCTGGCCTCCGCTCCCCCCACCGACAAAGCCTACAACGTGGTGCGCGCGTTCGAGGCCGGCTGGGGCGGCGTGGTGTGGAAAACCCTGGGTGAAGACCCGGCGGCGGTCAATGTGTCGTCGCGCTATTCGGCCCACTACGGGGCCAATCGCGAAGTGCTGGGTATCAATAATATCGAGCTGATCACCGACCGTTCACTGGAGATCAACCTGCGCGAAATCACCCAGGTGAAAAAGGATTGGCCGGACCGCGCCTTGATCGTGTCGCTGATGGTGCCTTGTGTCGAGGAGTCCTGGAAAAACATCCTGCCGCTGGTAGAAGCCACCGGTTGCGACGGCATCGAGCTGAATTTCGGCTGCCCCCATGGCATGCCCGAACGCGGCATGGGCGCGGCGGTCGGCCAGGTTCCGGAGTATGTGGAACAAGTGACGCGCTGGTGCAAGACCTATTGCTCACTGCCGGTGATCGTCAAGCTCACGCCCAATATCACCGACATTCGCGTGGCCGCGCGCGCGGCGTATCGCGGCGGCGCGGATGCGGTGTCGCTGATCAACACCATCAACTCCATCACCAGCGTCGACCTCGAACGCATGGTCGCCCTGCCGGTGGTCGGCACGCAAAGCACTCACGGCGGCTATTGCGGCTCGGCGGTCAAACCGATTGCCTTGAACATGGTCGCCGAAATCGCCCGCGACCCGCAGACCCAGGGCCTGCCGATCTGCGGCATCGGCGGCATCGGCAACTGGCGTGACGCGGCGGAATTCGTCGCCCTGGGCTGCGGCGCGGTGCAGGTATGCACGGCGGCGATGCTGCATGGGTTTCGCATCGTGGAAGAAATGAAGGATGGCTTGTCGCGGTGGATGGACAGCCAGGGTTACACCAGCTTGCAGGCGTTTTCCGGGCGCGCGGTGGGCAATACCACCGATTGGAAATACCTGGATATCAACTACCAGGTGATTGCGAAGATTGACCAGCAAGCGTGCATTGGCTGCGGGCGTTGCCATATCGCCTGCGAGGACACCTCGCACCAGGCCATCGCCAGTTTGAAGCAGGCCGATGGTACGCATCAATATGAGGTGATCGATGACGAGTGCGTGGGCTGCAATCTGTGCCAGATCACCTGCCCGGTGGCCGACTGCATCGAGATGGTGCCGATCGACACGGGCAAGCCGTTTTTGAACTGGACCCAGGACCCGCGCAATCCTTATCGGGAGGCGGTGTAGGCCTGTAGACCGCTATCGGGGGCAAGCCCCCTCCCACATTGGAATGCATTCCAAATGTGGGAGGGGGCTTGCCCCCGATGAGGCCCTCAGCCCCACTACAAAACTCAAGGCTGCAACCCAATCCCGCGCAATATCACCCCGGTCACCGTCTGAATCGCCCGCTCAAACTGCATATCCGACAACGGCTGGTGATCATTCAGGATATTCACCTGGTGATCGAAGTCGGCATAGTGCTGGGTCGACGCCCAGATCATATACAGCAGGCTCGACGGCTCCAGCGGCAGGATGCGTTTGTCCTGCACCCACTGGCGGATTTTCGCTTCCTTCATCTTGGCCCAGTCGTACAGGCTTTCATCCAGCGCCTCACCGAGGGTCGGCGCGCCGTGGATGATTTCATTGGCCCAGACTTTCGAGCCATAAGGCCGCGTGCGCGAGCGCTGCATTTTTGCGCGAATGTAGCTGCTGAGCACCACGCGCGGGTCATCGAAGGTTTCGAAACTCAGGGCGTCCTGTTTCCACACCTCCAGCAGGTCGAACAGCACCGCGCTGTACAGCTCGCTCTTGGTGGTGAAGTAGTAATGCAGATTCGAGCGCGGCAGTTGCGCCTCTTTGGCGATGTCGGCCATGGCGGTGCTGCCATAGCCTTTTTCAGCGAAGACCTTCTCCGCTGCCAGCAGGATTTTCTCGACGTTGACCCGTCGAATGCCGATCTTGTGATTGCCCATAAGGGCTCCCTGACAACAACACGACCTAGAGACTACCATCGGCTCTAGATCGGGGCGACACGCCGAACCGAAACTTCGTACACTGGTGCCTTCTATCCTCTGATTGGTATTGAACAATGTTGATCAAGAAGTCCCTGACAACCGTCGCCCTGCTCGCTTCCCTGCTGGGCGCGTCCGCGGCGTTTGCCCATGCGCACCTTGAAAGCGCCACGCCAGCCAAGGACAGCAGCGTGACCGCGCCGAAAGAGCTGCGCCTGACATTCAGCGAAGGCGTCGAAGCGACCTTCACCAAGGTGTCCCTGAGCAAGGACGGCACGGAAATCGCGATCAAGGGCCTGGAAACCCCCGACACCGACAAGAAAACCCTGGTGGTCACCCCTGCCGCTCCGCTGGCGGCCGGCACTTACAAAGTGGAATGGCACGCGGTGTCCGTCGACACCCACAAGAGCGAAGGCACTTACAGCTTCAAGGTCGGCCAATAATTCATGGCAACCCTGCTGGTGCTGTGCCGCTTCCTGCATTTCATCGTCGTGCTGCTGATGTTCGGGGCCTGTGTGTTCAGGCCTCTGCTGCTCGGGACGGCTGCGCTACCGGCACTCGACCGGCAATTGTTGCGCATCACCCGTGGCCTGGCCTGGGTGGGGCTAGGTTCCGGGATCGCGTGGCTGTTGTTGATCACCGCCAGCATGGCCGGCGGCTGGGACGCGGCGCTGCAACCGGCGACCGTCCAGCTGGTGTTGGGCAAGACCTTCTTCGGTCAGGTGTGGACCTGGCACCTGCTGCTGAACATGCTGCTGGTGATCGTGCTGATCAAGCCCTGGCCGGCGCTGCGCCTGCCGCTGATAGCGCTGATGCTGGTGACCCTGGCACCAGTAGGCCACGGCGCCATGCTCGATGGGCTCAGCGGGCAACTGCTGATCCTCAATCAGGTGGTGCACTTGGCAAGCGTCGGCGCCTGGCTGGGTGGGCTGCTGTTGCTGGTATTGATCCTGCGCCAGACACCGCCGCTTGCGCTGCAGCCAATCCTGCGGCGCTTCAGCGGCGTGGGCTACGCCTTGGTGGCTGGCCTGCTGGTGACCGGTCTGATCAACGTGCGCGTGCTCACCGGCCAATGGTGGCCTACCCCGCTGTTCGAAGGCTTTGCCTTGATCCTGCTGATCAAAGTGCTGTTGGTAGGGGGCATGTTGGCGCTGGCCTTGCTCAATCGGTTGCGCCTGGAACAGTGCGAACAGCGCTTAAGCAGCTTGAAGGCCAGTGTGATGACGGAATGGTTACTAGGTGTTGCAGCGGTAGCCGTTGTATCGCTGTTGGGCACGCTGCCGCCAATGGTCATTGCCGGCTGAACCAGGAATTCTCAAGTCGTACCCCATTCAAATGCGGAGGGCGTACACCGCCCTCTGTAGGAGCGAGGGGGGCGCCTAGCTCTTGCTCGCGAAAAATATCAACGATAACGCGTGCTTCCTGAATGAACGCGGTGCCTGTGAGCTTTTCGCGAGCAAGCTCGCTGCTACAAAAGCCAGCGGTGGCCAGTGAAAGATGGATTTGCAGGCGGTCCCTGCCACATTTGATCTCACTGGCTGGATGGGCGTTGACAACACAGGGAATCCCTCACACTATTTCCGCATAGTCATACGACAACCTACAACAAAAATCGGAATGCCCATGACCACCACCACACCTACTCCTTTCAACCGCATCCTGCTTACCGGCGCCGCCGGTGGCCTGGGTAAAGTCCTGCGCGAACGCATGCGCCCCTACGCCACTGTGCTGCGCTTGTCAGACATCGCCGACATGGCCCCCGCCGCCGCCCATGAAGAAGTGCAACCCTGCGATCTTTCCGATAAACAAGCCGTGCACCATCTGGTGGAAGGCGTCGATGCGATCCTGCACTTTGGCGGCGTGTCGGTGGAGCGTCCCTTTGAAGAAGTGCTCGGTGCCAATATCAGTGGTGTCTTCCACATCTACGAAGCCGCGCGCCGTCATGGAGTCAAGCGTGTGATCTTCGCCAGCTCCAACCACGTGATCGGCTTCTACAAGCAGGGCGAACAGCTCGATGCCCATTCACCGCGCCGTCCGGACAGCTACTACGGCCTGTCCAAGTCCTATGGCGAAGACATGGCGAGTTTCTACTTTGATCGCTACGGCATCCAGACCGTGAGCATCCGTATCGGCTCGTCGTTCCCGCAACCACAGAACCGCCGGATGATGCACACCTGGTTGAGCTACGACGACCTGACCCAACTGCTCGAACGCGCGCTGTACACGCCGGACGTGGGGCACACCGTGGTCTACGGCATGTCGGACAACCTCGACACCTGGTGGGACAACCGCTATGCCGCGCACCTGGGCTTTGCCCCCAGGGACAGCTCCGAAGTGTTCCGCGCCCAGGTCGAGGCCCAGCCGCCGGTGGCGGACGATGACCCGGCCAGAATCTATCAGGGCGGCGCGTTCTGCGCGGCAGGCCCGTTCGGTGACTGAGTTCACGTAACCCAAGGGAATGAGTGGCGATGAGTGCAGAATTGATTGTCGACGCCCGCAACGCCGTCGGCGAATGCCCGGTGTGGGTGCCCGAGGAAAACGCCCTGTACTGGGTGGATATCCCCAACGGTCGGCTGCAGCGCTGGAACGCCGCCACGGGCCAGGTCGCAACGTGGCAAGCCGCGCAGATGCTCGCCTGTATTGCCCGCACTGACGAAGGCAATTGGGTCGCCGGCATGGAGTCCGGTTTTTTCCAGCTGACCCCGCACAGCGATGGCAGTCTCGACACTAAGCCCCTGGCAAGTGTCACGCATCCACGCCCGGACATGCGCCTCAACGACGGGCGTTGCGACCGCCAGGGCCGTTTCTGGGCCGGCAGCATGGTGCTGAACATGGGCCTGAACGCCGCCGAAGGCATCTTGTATCGCTACGCAGCCGGCTCGGCGCCCCATGCCCAACTGGACGGTTTCATCACCTTGAACGGCCTGGCCTTCAGCCCCGACGGCCGTACGATGTACGCCTCGGATTCACACCCGTTGGTGCAACAAATCTGGGCCTTCGACTACGACATTGATACCGGCACGCCGTCCAACCGCCGCGTGTTTGTCGACATGCATCGACACCTCGGTCGGCCCGACGGTGCGGCGGTAGACGCGGACGGCTGCTACTGGATCTGCGCCAACGACGCCGGTTTGGTGCACCGCTTCACCCCGGACGGTCGCCTCGACCAGTCCCATCACGTACCGGTGAAAAAACCCACCATGTGCGCCTTTGGCGGCAGTCGCCTGGACACCCTGTACGTCACCTCGATCCGTGATGACCCGAGTGAGCAGTCACTGTCCGGCGGCGTGTTCGCCCTCAACCCAGGCGTCCAGGGGCTGCCCGAACCGCGCTTCACCCTCTAGCTGCAGCAGCGCCGCCCACGCGCTGGAAATCAAAGTTGACCAGGCGCACATGCGCAAGGTCATCGACGTCGAGATTGGCGACGAGCGCGGGTTGGGGGCTTGCAGTGTGTCAGTATGATCATCTTTGGCTGAAACACCGCAATCGGGGGCAAGCCCCCTCCCACATTTGGCTCCCTGTTGTGTCAGGGTCAGGGGGGGGAGTTTTTAAGGCGCCCTGCCGTGTCAATACTCACCACCACCGACAACCCCGGCCGCAACCGTTCACTCTCGGCCTGGTCCGGGTCCACGGTGATCCGCACCGGCACGCGCTGGGCGATCTTCACAAAGTTGCCGGTGGCGTTGTCCGCCTGCAACAGGCTGAACTCCGAGCCGGTCGCCGGGGAAATATGCTGCACCGTGCCGTGAAACCTGCGGTGGTTCAACGCATCCACGGTAAACGTCACCGGCTGGCCGACCTGCACATTGTCCATCTGGGTTTCTTTCATATTGGCGATCACCCACAACTGCTTGGGCACCAGCGCCATCAACTGCGCACCGGAATTGACGTAGGCCCCGAGGCGCACGCCAATCTGCCCCAACTGGCCATCCCGGGGCGCGGTAATGCGGGTGTTGGACAGGTCGATCCGTGCCAATTCCACCGCCGCCTCTGCGCTGGCCACCGCGGCCTCCAGGGAGCCGCGATTGACGATCACCGTTTGCAGGTCCTGCCGCGCGATTTCCAGGCTGGCCTGGGCCTGGGCCACGGCAGCGACCGTCTGCGCATTGGCGGCGCGGGTCACGTCCAGCTCACGCTTGGACACCGAGCCGTCGCTGATCAATTCTTCATTGCGGCGCAGGTCGGCGGTGCTTTTGCGCGCCTGCGCCTGGCTGTCGACCAGCGCAGCCTGACGCAGCTTGATGGTCGCTTCGGCGCTGTTGCGTTGCTGCACCACATTGGCCAGCGAAGCCTTCTGCACCGCCAGTTGCGCCAGGGCCTGGTCCAGGCGCTGCCTGTAGATGCGGTCATCGAGGCGCACCAGCAGGTCACCGGCTTTCACATACTGGAAATCCTGCACCGGCACTTCGAATACGTAGCCGCTGAGCTGCGGGCCGATGATCGTCACCTGCCCACGCACCAGGGCGTTTTCGGTGGTTTCCACGGCGCTGCTGAACGGCGGCAGTTGCCACGCGTACAGCACGATCAGCACGCCGACAATGGCAACGGCGGCAAAGCCCAGGGACGAAAGGAGGCGTACCCGCAATGAACGCGGTTCGGTCACGGCGGCGCCCGGTGGCGTGGTGCCCTCGGGCGTGGAAGCGATGGCGTTGGTGGTCGTGGTCGTGGGTTCGGTCATGAAGAGGCGCCGACAGGTTGAACAGGAGGGGTTGCTGCTTTGGTGGTGCTCATCAGCCACAGGCTGCGGATAAAGATCCAGATCATGGTCAGGATCGCGATAATCGCAATCAACATGAAGACATCGTTGTACGCCATGACGTTCGCCTCACGGGTGGCCGCCGTGGCCAGGCTGCGAATGCCCATGAGGTTGCGCAGCTCCGGGTCGGCGATGATGCCGCCATAGGCCGAGCCACCACTCTGCACCCGCGCCGCCACGCGGGGGTCGAGCAAGGTCAGGTGCTCGACGATCATGCTCGAATGGTACTTCTCGCGCACGATCTGGAAGGTGCCGAGCAACGCCGCGCCGATCAGGCCGCCGAGGTTCTGGCAAATCCCGAACATCACCGAAAAACTCACCAGGTTGCGCGGGTTGGTCAATACATTCTTGGTGCCCAGCACCATGGTCGGCCCGAGAAAGAAGGTCCCGCCGAAGCCCAGCAGGAACTGGCTGATATACAGGTTCTGCGGCCGCGTCAGGTTGCTGGAAAAACTGTCCATCACCGACCCCGTCGCCATCAGCGCCAGGGAAATGATCAGCGGCATCAACAGATGCGCCGGGTTGATCGTCAAGGCGCTGACCACCAGCCCGGCAATCGCCCCGGCCAGCATCACCACGTACAAGGTGTGCATCTGCTGGTAACTCATGTTCAGCATCTGCATGAAACCCACCGCGCCGGTGGATTGTTCCGACAGCACCATCCGAATCAGGATCACCGCCAAGGCCAGGCGAATCATGGTGCCGCTGCCCAGCCAGCGGGTCATCAGCAGTGGGTTGGCGCGGTTATGCTCGATGGCCAACCCGGCCATGATCAGCACCAGCGAACAGGCCGAGGCGATGCCGATCCAGGGCGCTTCCAGCCACCAGTCGATGCGCCCCAGGGACAACACCGCGCAGAGTAAGGCGACACCGGTGGCCAGGATCGCAAAGGTGAGGAAGTCGAGTTTTTCGAAGGTCTTGAACCGGTCGCCGGGCGGCAACTTGAGCAAAAACACACAACCCAGGCAGATCAGCGCCAGGCCCAGCTCGAACAGGTACAAGCCACGCCATTCGGCGATTTGCAGCAAATCTTCGGAGAACAGCCGCGCCAGCGGCAAGGCCAGCTGCGCGGTGCCCAAACCCAGCACCAGGGCTTTGAGGCGCCACTTGGCCGGGAACGCCTGGATCATGTAGTACAAGCCCAACGAACTCAGCGCCGCCCCCACCATGCCGTGGGCCGCCCGCACGGCGATGGCCGAGTTGAGGTCGTTGACGAACAAGTGGCCGAAGGTCACCAGCGCATACAACACCAGGAACACTTCGGTAAACGCCCGCAGGCCGAACTGCTGGCGAAACTTCACCAGCAGCAGGTTCATGCACACGTTGGTCATCACATAGGCGGCGGGCAGCCAGGCCATCTCCGCCGTGGTCGCGCCCAGGGCGCCTTGCAGGTATTGCAGGTTGGCGATAACCAGCGCGTTGCCCAGGCCACCGGTGATTGCCACCAGCACACCCACCAGAGCAAACAGCCAGCGTTTGTGGGTGGGGTGCAGCGGCGTTGACGGCGAACCGGGCAGGCTCGGCCGCTCGTGGGGCTGCCAGGTGTGGGGGGTGTATTTATCCATTCGGTGACCTTGATAAACCGACGTGCAAGGCCGGTGAAGCCATTACTGGGAGAACAGTAACCTGAGGTACGTTCATCTCGCCATCTATCAAGCGTGCACGGTCAACACTGTTCAGTCGATCATCAGGTCCGGAGCAAAGCATTCATCAGCATTCCAGCCGCCACCAGCACGCACAAACCGGCAAACCCCACCTGCAACGCCCGCGCTGGAATCACCGAACACAAGCGACGTCCCGCCAGCATGCCGACGATACTTGCACCAATAAATCCCCAGCCCACCGGCTCGATGTTCACCCCGGCATGAAAGGCCCCCACCACGCCGATCAAGGACAGCAGGCTGACCACCATCAACGAGGTCGCGACGATGCCGCGCATCTGCACATCGGTGAGTTGCTTGAACGCCGGGACGATCAGAAAACCGCCGCCCACGCCGAGCAAACCCGAGACCGCGCCGGTCACCGCGCCCAGTGCCGCCAGGGTGGCAGTGCATTTGGCGGTCCAGGCCAGGCGTCCGGTCTGCTGGTTGAGCATGCAGTTCTTCTGGCCCCAGGACGCCGCGCCATGGTCACTCGGGCCGGCCTCGACCTTTTCGCGCCGCACCATGCGCCAGGCCACCAGCACCATGAGCGCGCTGAACAAGCCCATCAGCACCGGCTCCGACAGTTGATGAGCGACGAACACACCGAGCGGTGAAAACAGCGCGCCCAGCAAGGCGATCAATAACGCGGCGCGATAACGCACCAGGCCATGGCGCAGGCCGTCAATCGCCCCCACCGCCGCCGCCGCGCCTACCGCAAGCAAGGACACCGGCGCGGCCTGGGTCATCGTCAACCCCAGTCCCAACACCAGCGCCGGCACCCCGAGGATACCGCCGCCCGCGCCGGTCAGGCCCATGACCAGGCCCATCAATACACCCAACACACTGGCCAGCAGCATTCAGTCCACCTTGCTCAGGCGGGTCAGCCACTCGCGGCCCTTGAGCATGCCGTTCCAGTAGAACCACGGCAGCAACGTGGCCTTGAGGAACCACATCGAGCGGCGCGCCCGGGTGGGGTCGAGGGGAAAGGTCGGCAACAGCTTGCCGCCGTAGCCGAACTCGGCCAGCACCACCTTGCCCTTCTCCACCGTCAACGGGCAGGAGCCGTAGCCGTCGTACTTGAGCGGCAGCGGCGCTTGTTTGCGCAGGGCCAGCAGGTTCTCGGCCACCACCACGATCTGCTTGCGCACCGCCGCCGCCGTCTTGGCGTTGGAGGTGCCGCACACGTCGCCCAGGCCGAAGATGTGCGGATAGCGCAGGTGTTGCAGGCTGTAGGGGTTCACTTCGCACCAGCCTGCGGCGTCGGCCAGCGGGCTTTGACGGATAAAGTCAGGCGCCACTTGCGGTGGCACGACGTGCAACATGTCGAAGGCTTTCGCTTCGACGTGCAAGTTGCCTTCGGCGTCTTTGACCTCGAACCAGGCTGTGCGCCCGGGGCCGTCGACTTTTATCAGGTTGGCATTGAACGCCAGCCGTGCGTTGTATTTCTCGACGTACTTCATCAACGGCGGCACAAAGGTCGCCACGCCGAACAGCGCGGCACCGGCCAGGTTGAATTCGACGTCGATGTTTTTCAGGCTGCCCTGCCTGAGCCAGTGATCGCAGGACAGGTACATGGCCTTCTGCGGCGCACCGGCGCATTTGATCGGCATGGCCGGCTGGGTGAAGAGCGCCTTGCCACCCTTGAGCTGCTGCACCAGTTGCCAGGTGTAGGCCGCGTGTTCGTAGCTGTAGTTGGAGGTGACGCCGTGGCGACCGAGGGTATCCTGGAGGCCCTCGATCTTTTCCCAGGCCAGGCGCAGGCCGGGGCAGACAATCAGGTTGTTCCAGGTGACGCGCTGGCCGCTGTCGAGCACCAGGGTCTGCTCGTCAGGCAATAACTCGCTGGCGGCGGCCTGGATCCAGGTGACCCCGTTGGGCAGTACGTCGGCCAGCGGGCGCCGAGTCTTTTGCAGGTCGTAGGCGCCGCCGCCCACCAGGGTCCAGGCGGGCTGATAGCAATGGAAATCGTTGGGTTCGATCAGGATGATGTTCAGTTGCGGGTCGCGCTTGAGCAGGCTGGCCAGCAGGCCGATGCCTGCCGAGCCGCCGCCGATGACGACGATATCGCCACTGATGGTGGGTCCCCAGTGTTGTTCGGTCATTGTCTACTGCCTTTTTGAGTCAATGCACACAAGGGTCGCTGCCGGATGGCGTCACGCCCAGCTTTTTATCACCGCGCCGCAGTACAGGCCGGACAGGGTCTTCATCACTTGAATCACTTCGTGGCTGGCCAGCCCGTAGAAGATGTATTTACCTTCCCGACGGGTGGCGACCAACCCTTCGTCCCGCAAAATGCCCAACTGTTGGGACAGCGTGGGTTGGCGCACGCCCGTCTGGGCTTCCAGCTCGCCGACGTTGCGTTCGCCCAGGGTCAACTGGCAGAGGATCAACAAGCGGTCCTCATTGGCCAACGCCTTGAGCAAGGAACAGGCCTTGGACGCCGATGCACGCAATTGGGCGACTTCGCCCTCACTCAACGTAGATTCCATTTGCCTCGGCTCCTTTGTCTCACTTAAGCTCAAAACATTATGTTTAAACGTAAACTGATTGTAACCACTTTTTTCTTCATCGGGGATAGCCGCCATGCCAGCGTTGATTCAAGCCTTTCTGGACGAGGCATCGTCGACCTACACCTACGTCGTCTATGAAGCCGACGGCGGCCCCTGCGCCATCGTCGATTCAGTGCTCAACTACGACCCCGCGTCCGGGCGCACCGATACCGCACAGGCCGACAAGGTGATTGCCTTCGTGCGCGCGCATGGCCTGCAGGTGCAGTGGCTGCTGGAAACCCACGCCCACGCCGATCACTTGTCCGCCGCGCCGTACCTGCGCCGCACCCTGGGCGGCAAGATTGCGATCGGCCAGTCCATCAGCAAGGTGCAGGGTGTGTTCAAGCACCTGTTCAACCTGGAGCCGGAGTTCCGTGTCGATGGCTCGCAGTTCGATCACCTGTTTGCGCCGGATGAAATCTTTCATATCGGCGGCTTGCAGGCCCAGGCGCTGCATGTACCCGGGCATACCCCGGCGGACATGGCCTACCTGATCGATGGCCGCTTGATCCTGGTAGGCGACACCCTGTTCATGCCCGACGTCGGCACCGCCCGCTGCGACTTCCCCGGCGGCGACGCGCGGCAGTTGTACGCGTCGATGTGCAAATTGCTGGCGTTCCCGCCCGAGACCCAGCTGTACGTGTGCCATGACTATCCACCCGAAGGCCGCGATGCCAGGTGCCAGACCACGGTGGCCGAACAGCGCGCGCAGAATATCCATGTGCATGACGGCGTAGATGAGGCGGAGTTTGTCGCGATGCGCACCACCCGGGATGCCGGGCTGGGCATGCCGACGTTGTTGCTGCCGGCGATCCAGGTGAATGTGCGGGCGGGGCATATGCCGCCAGCGGAAGACAATGGCGTCACCTACCTCAAGATCCCGCTCAACCAACTTTGAAATGCAGCCAAATGTGTGGAAGAGGGAAAGCCTTAATACTTGTAGGAGCGAGCTTGCTCGCGAAAAACGTCAACGATAACGCGTGCTTCCTGAATGAACGCGGTGCCTGTGAGTTTTTCGCGAGCAAGCTCGCTCCTACAACCATTTGGGCTTGCCCCCTCCCACATTTGGTTCCGTGTTGAATCAGGAGCCCAGGTTTATGCCGTTGGCCGGCAACGGCAGCGCGGTTTTATAGCGAACTTGCTTCAAGGCAAAACTGGAGCGGATATTCGCCACCCCCGGCACCTTGGTCAGAAAATCCATCATGAAACGCTCCAGCGACTGGATCGTCGGCACCAGCACCCGGATCAGGTAATCCGGGTCGCCGGCCATCAGGTAACACTCCATCACTTCCGGCCGGTCCGAGATTGCGCCTTCAAATTGCTGCAACGCCAGTTCATTCTGCTTTTCCAGGCTCACATGGATGAACACGTTGACATGCAGCCCCAGCAGGTCGGCGTCCAGCAACGTGACCTGCTCGCGAATCAGCCCCAACTCCTCCATCGCCTTCACCCGATTGAAGCACGGCGTGGGCGACAGGTTGACCGAACGGGCGAGGTCGGCGTTGGTGATGCGGGCATTCTCCTGCAGGGCGTTGAGAATGCCGATATCGGTACGGTCCAGTTTGCGCATGAGACAAAGTCACCTGTTTATTATGTTTATGCAGATTTTTTATCCGTAAATGATCTGGAGCGCAACGAAACACAGATAAATATTCTTCTACGCCACGCCTATGATTGTTGTAGGACAAGATTTCTTCTACCCGAAGACTGACTGTCAGCTAGCGCGCCCACTACAAGAAATTCACAAGATCGAGCGTAGAAAGCCATGACCCAGCCGTATGCACCGCTGCGCCTGCACGTTCCCGAACCCTCGGGCCGCCCGGGCTGCAAGACCGACTTCACCTACCTGCGCCTGACCGACGCCGGCCTGGTACGCAAACCCGCCATCGACGTAGAACCGTCCGACACCGCCGACCTGGCCAAGGGCTTGATCCGCGTGCTCGACGACCAGGGCCAGGCCCTGGGCCCGTGGGCCGAGGGCGTCAGCGCCGACGTCATGCGCAAAGGCATGCGCGCGATGCTCAAGACGCGCATCTTCGACAACCGCATGGTGGTCGCCCAGCGTCAGAAAAAAATGTCGTTCTACATGCAAAGCCTTGGCGAAGAAGCCATCGGCAGCGCCCAGGCCCTGGCCTTGAACATCGACGACATGTGCTTCCCCACCTATCGCCAGCAAAGCATCCTGATGGCCCGGGACGTGCCGTTGGTGGACCTGATCTGCCAACTGCTGTCCAACGAGCGCGACCCGCTCAAGGGCCGCCAGTTGCCGATCATGTACTCGGTCAAGGACGCTGGTTTCTTCACCATTTCCGGCAACCTCGCCACCCAATTCGTACAAGGTGTGGGCTGGGGCATGGCGTCGGCGATCAAGGGTGATACCAAGATCGCCTCGGCCTGGATCGGCGACGGCGCTACCGCAGAATCCGACTTCCACACCGCCCTCACCTTTGCCCACGTGTACCGTGCGCCAGTGATCCTCAACGTGGTCAACAACCAGTGGGCCATCTCCACCTTCCAGGCCATTGCCGGCGGTGAAGCCACCACGTTCGCCGGACGCGGCGTCGGTTGCGGTATCGCCTCCCTGCGCGTCGACGGCAATGACTTTATCGCCGTGTACGCCGCCTCCGCCTGGGCCGCCGAGCGCGCGCGCCGCAACCTGGGGCCGACCTTGATCGAGTGGGTCACCTACCGCGCCGGTCCGCACTCCACCTCCGATGATCCGTCCAAGTACCGCCCCGCCGATGACTGGAGCCACTTCCCGTTGGGCGACCCGATTGCCCGTCTCAAGCAACACTTGATCAGAATCGGCCAGTGGTCCGATGAGGAACACGCGGCGGTCAGTGCCGAACTTGAAGCCGAAGTCATCGCTGCGCAAAAACAGGCCGAACAGTACGGCACCCTCGCCGGCGGCCAGATTCCAAGCGCCGCGACCATGTTCGAAGACGTTTATAAAGAGATGCCGGAGCACTTGAAGCGCCAGCGTCAAGAGCTGGGGGTCTGACATGAACGATCACAACAACAGCATCGAACTGGAAACCGCCATGACCACCACCACCATGACCATGATCCAGGCCCTGCGCTCGGCCATGGATGTGATGCTTGAACGGGACGACAACGTGGTGGTGTTCGGCCAGGACGTCGGTTACTTCGGCGGCGTGTTCCGCTGTACCGAAGGTTTGCAGACCAAGTACGGCAGCTCGCGGGTATTCGACGCGCCGATCTCCGAAAGCGGCATCATCGGCGTGGCGGTGGGCATGGGCGCCTACGGTCTGCGCCCGGTCGCGGAAATCCAGTTTGCCGACTACGTCTACCCCGCCACCGATCAGATCATCTCCGAGGCCGCGCGCCTGCGTTATCGCTCGGCCGGCCAGTTCACCGCGCCCCTGACCATGCGCATGCCCTGCGGCGGCGGCATCTACGGCGGCCAGACCCACAGCCAGAGTATCGAAGCGGTGTTCACCCAGGTCTGCGGCCTGCGCACGGTGATGCCGTCCAACCCCTATGACGCCAAGGGCCTGCTGATCGCCTCCATCGAAAACGATGACCCGGTGATCTTCCTTGAACCCAAGCGCCTGTATAACGGCCCGTTCGATGGCCATCACGACCGCCCGGTCACCCCGTGGTCGAAACACCCGCAGGCGCAGGTCCCAGACGGTTACTACACCGTGCCGCTGGACGTGGCCGCCATCGTGCGTCCGGGTTCGGCCGTGACCGTGCTGACCTACGGCACCACCGTGTATGTGTCGCAGGTCGCCGCCGAAGAAACCGGCATCGACGCCGAAGTCATCGACCTGCGCAGCCTGTGGCCGCTGGACCTGGACACCATCGTCAAGTCGGTGAAAAAGACCGGCCGCTGCGTGGTGGTGCACGAAGCCACGCGCACCTGCGGTTTTGGCGCCGAGCTGGTCGCCCTGGTGCAGGAGCACTGCTTCCATCACCTGGAAGCGCCGATCGAGCGCGTCACCGGCTGGGACACGCCCTACCCGCACGCGCAGGAGTGGGCGTATTTCCCAGGCCCGTCCCGAGTGGGCGCGGCGTTGAAACGGGTCATGGAGGTCTGAATGGGCACGCACGTTATCAAGATGCCGGACATTGGCGAAGGCATCGCGGAAGTTGAACTGTCGCAGTGGCATGTGAAGGTCGGCGACCTGGTCGTCGAAGACCAGGTGCTGGCGGATGTGATGACCGACAAGGCGATGGTGGACATTCCCTCGCCGGTCCACGGCAAGGTGATTTCCCTGGGCGGCGAGCCGGGTGAAGTCATGGCGGTGGGCAGTATTCTGATCAGCATTGAAGTGGAAGGCGCCGGTAACGCCAGGGAAGCGCCGGCCGTGGCCGCACCGGTGGAAAAAGCTGCGCCGGTGGTGGAGAGCACGCCGGAACCGGTTCAAAGCAAGCCCGCGCCTGTCGCGGCCAAAGTCCAGGCGCCCGTGGCCCGGGAGGCCAATGAGCGCCCGCTGGCCTCCCCCGCCGTGCGCAAGCATGCCCTGGATGCGGGTATCCCGTTGCGCCTGGTACAGGGCTCCGGCCCGGCCGGGCGAATCCTGCATGAAGACCTCGAGGCTTACCTTCAGCAAGGCGCCAGCCCAGCCTCGGCCGCCGCCAACCCTTACACCGAACGCAACGACGAGCACCAGATCCCGGTGATCGGCATGCGCCGCAAGATCGCCCAGCGCATGCAGGACGCCACCCGCCGCGCCGCGCATTTCAGCTACGTGGAAGAAATCGACGTCACGGCGCTGGACGAACTGCGCGTGCACCTCAATGAAAAACACGGCGCGACACGCGGCAAGCTGACCCTGCTGCCCTTCATCGTGCGCGCCATGGTGGTGGCGCTGCGCGATTTCCCACAGATCAACGCGCGCTATGACGACGAAGCCCAGGTCATCACCCGCCTCGGCGCGGTGCATGTGGGCGTCGCCACCCAGAGCGACGTCGGCCTGATGGTGCCGGTGGTGCGCCACGCCGAAGCCCGCAGCCTGTGGGGCACTGCCGAAGAAATCACACGTTTGGCCAACGCCGCGCGCAATGGCAAGGCCAGCCGCGAAGAGCTGTCGGGCTCGACCATCACCCTGACCAGCCTCGGCGCGCTGGGCGGCATTGTCAGCACGCCGGTGCTGAACCTGCCGGAAGTGGCGATTGTCGGCGTCAACCGCATCGTCGAGCGGCCGATGGTGATAAAGGGCCAGATCGTGGTACGCAAGATGATGAACCTCTCCAGCTCGTTCGATCACCGTGTGGTCGATGGCATGGACGCGGCGCAATTCATCCAGGCCGTGCGCGGCCTGCTCGAACAACCCGCCAGCCTGTTCCTGGAGTAAGGGCATGACTCAGACACTACACACCACGCTGCTGATTATCGGCGGCGGCCCTGGCGGTTACGTGGCCGCGATTCGCGCCGGCCAACTGGGCATCCCGACGATTCTGGTGGAAGGCCAGGCGTTGGGCGGCACCTGCCTGAACATCGGCTGCATTCCATCCAAGGCCTTGATCCATGTGGCCGAGCAATTCCAGCAGACGGTACACCACAGCCAGGGCTCGCCACTGGGCATCGAAGTGGACGTGCCCACCCTGGACATTCGCAAAAGCGTGGAATGGAAAGACGGCATCGTCGACCGCCTGACCACCGGCGTCGCCGCGTTGTTGAAAAAGCACAAGGTGCAGGTGATCCATGGCTGGGCCAAGGTGGTGGACGGCAAGACCGTCGACGTGGGCGAGCAGCGCATCCAGTGCGAACACCTGCTGCTGGCCACCGGTTCGAAAAGCGTCGAGTTGCCGATGCTGCCCCTTGGCGGGCCAGTCATTTCATCCACCGAAGCCCTGGCCCCGAACCACGTACCGAAGCGGCTGATCGTGGTGGGTGGCGGTTACATCGGCCTCGAACTGGGCATCGCCTATCGCAAGCTGGGGGCCGACGTCAGCGTGGTCGAGGCCCAGGAGCGCATCCTGCCGGCCTATGACGCCGAACTGACCCAGCCGGTTAACGAGTCGATCAAGCAACTCGGGATAAAGCTGTACCTCAAGCACAGCGTCAGCGGCTTTGCCGATAACTGCCTGCAGGTGCGCGACCCGAATGGCGACACCCTGTCGCTGGAGACGGATCAGGTGTTGGTGGCCGTGGGTCGCAAACCCAACACCCAGGGCTTCAACCTCGAAGCGCTGAACCTGGACATGAACGGCGCCGTGATCAAGATCGACAGCCGCTGCCAGACCAGCATGCGCAATGTGTATGCCATTGGCGACCTGAGCGGCGAGCCCATGCTGGCACACCGGGCCATGGCCCAGGGCGAGATGGTCGCCGAGCTGATCAGCGGCAAAGCCCGCGAATTCAACCCGGCGGCGATTCCGGCGGTGTGCTTTACCGACCCGGAACTGGTGGTGGTGGGCAAGAGCCCGGACGAGGCCAAGGCTGCCGGCCTGGACTGCATCGTGTCGAGCTTCCCGTTCGCCGCCAACGGGCGGGCCATGACCCTGGAGTCGAAAACCGGCTTCGTGCGGGTGGTGGCGCGGCGTGACAATCACCTGATTGTCGGCTGGCAGGCGGTGGGAGCCGGGGTGTCCGAGTTGTCCACTGCGTTTGGCCTGAGCCTGGAAATGGGCTCGCGCCTGGAGGATGTGGCCGGCACTGTCCATGCCCATCCGACCTTGGGTGAGGCCGTGCAGGAAGCGGCGTTGCGGGCGTTGGGGCATGCGTTGCATCTGTAAAACCGTGGCGAGGCCATCAGGGGCAAGCCCCCTCCCACATTTGGAATCCATTTCAAATGTGGGGGGGCTTGCCCCCGATAGCAGTGGATCAGCCGATAGAGATGTGGAATGGTCCAACCGCCCGCTCCCACACCGACGAAGAATGAAGTATTGTTGAGCCCATCCAGAAAAAAATCCGACTTGACCAGAGATTAGAGGGTGTCATGGGTAACGAAAGCATCAATTGGGACAAGCTGGGTTTTGACTACATCAAGACCGACAAGCGGTTTCTCCAGGTCTGGAAAAACGGCGAATGGCAAGCAGGCACCCTGACCGACGACAACGTGCTGCACATCAGCGAGGGCTCCACCGCCCTGCACTATGGCCAGCAGTGCTTTGAAGGCCTCAAGGCCTACCGCTGCAAGGACGGCTCGATCAACCTGTTCCGTCCGGACCAGAACGCCGCGCGCATGCAACGCAGCTGTGCCCGCCTGCTGATGCCGCATGTGTCGACCGAAGACTTCATCGAAGCCTGCAAACAGGTGGTCAAGGCCAACGAGCGCTTCATCCCGCCTTACGGCAGCGGCGGCGCGCTGTACCTGCGCCCGTTCGTGATCGGCACCGGTGAAAACATCGGCGTGCGCACCGCGCCGGAGTTCATCTTCTCGGTGTTCGCTATCCCGGTCGGTGCCTATTTCAAAGGCGGCCTGGTGCCCCACAACTTCCAGATCTCCACCTTCGACCGCGCCGCGCCACAGGGCACCGGTGCCGCCAAAGTGGGCGGTAACTACGCCGCCAGCCTGATGCCGGGCTCGGAAGCGAGGAAGTCCGGCTTCGCCGACGCGATCTACCTGGACCCGATGACTCATTCGAAAATCGAAGAAGTCGGCTCGGCCAACTTCTTCGGCATCACCCACGACAACCAGTTCATCACGCCGAAGTCGCCTTCGGTGCTGCCGGGCATCACCCGCCTGTCGCTGATCGAACTGGCCCAGAGCCGCCTGGGCCTGACCGTGGTCGAGGGCGAGGTGTTCATCGACAAGCTCGACCAATTCAAGGAAGCCGGCGCCTGCGGCACCGCTGCGGTGATCTCGCCGATCGGCGGCATCCAGTACAACGACAAGCTGCACGTGTTCTACAGCGAAACCGAAGTGGGCCCGATTACCCAGAGGCTCTACCAAGAGCTGACGGGCGTGCAGACCGGTGACGTTGAAGCGCCGGCGGGTTGGATCGTCAAGGTCTAAGCCACTGCCTCAGCAACACTGCAAAACCTGTGGGAGGGGGCTTGCCCCCGATAGCGGTGGATCAGTCAATATTTTCAGTGACTGACACACTGCCATCGGGGGCAAGTCGAATCGTCGCACCGCCCCTCCCACATTTGATCTCCAGTGTTTTCAGGATTGAGGGATATTCCCGGCAATCTTCTTGCCCATGCTGATCCTCGGTTCCACCCCATATCCCAACGCCTCGTAGAACCCCACCACTGCGTCATTGCCGCCATTGATCTGCAGGTTGATCTTCATGCAACCCAGCGCCGTCAACGCCTGTTCCGCGTGACGCACCAGCGATGATCCCAGGCCGTGGCGACGATAGTCGGCATGCACCGCCACCGAATACAGCCAACCACGATGGCCGTCGTAGCCGGCGAGAATCGTACCGATCACGGCTTTTTTATCGGTCGCGACAAAGAACAACCCGTCATTGACCGCCAGCTTTTTATCGATCGCCAGGCTCGGCAGGTTATGCGCGGTGTCATAGCCGAACGCCGCCTGCCACAACTCAACCACTTGCGCACGGTGCTGACGGTCGCGATACGGGCCGATGGGGTGCCGGGACAGCAGGGCCTTTTCCATGACCAGTGTGCGTTCATTGCCATGATAGACATCGCGCACGGTGTGAAACCCCAGCTTGCTGTAGAACGGCTCGGCGGTCAGCGAGGACGGCACGCTCAACACCGTCACCCCGGCTTCGCGGGCGCGCAGTTCGATCTCGATCATCAACAGTCGCCCAATGCCCTGCCCTTGCAGCGCCGGGTTGACGAACACCGAGCGCACCACATTGGCATCAAGCGCGGCGGTGGCGACGATCACCTGATCCCGGGTGGCCACCAGCACGACACGGCGCTTGAGCAGCGCCAGCACGGCCTCGGGCGTGAAATGACTGGCCACACGGGCAATCACATCCGCCGGGTAATCCTGTGCATTGCTGCTGTGCAAGGCCGCCAGGATGACCTGGCTGATCCCTTGGGCATCGGCGGTTTGGGCAAGACGAACAGCGGTAGACATGATTGCTCCTGGCTGAGGGCGCTCTGACAGACACCACCATACCAAGCCCTACCCACATGTTCTAACTGTGCCCGCTTGAAATACGTTTGCCGGGCTTGGTGCCCACCAGCCTGGCCTGTCCATCCTTCTGCTTGCCCGTGCGCGCCTCGCTGATCAGCCCGGGAATCAACTTGCCTTCCGGCAGGTTCTTCCAGAACCGGCTCGGCAGATGCCCTTCCATCACCTTGGGGTTCAAGCGCGCCGGGTTGAAGATGTGACTGTAATAGGTCAACCACATGGCGCTGTGCGGGTCGTCGACATTTTGCGCCAGTTGCTGCCACGCCTCGGGGCACCGGCGTTGGTGAATCAGTTGCTCGCCATCGTAATACACCCCATCCAGGGGCGTTGCGATCATCCAGCGATGCCGGCCCATGCGCCCGATAAAATGCTGGCTGGCACTGTGCAAAATATCATGGGCCGGCTCATGCCAGGCCACGTACTCCGGCAGCTCGGGCCCCGCCTCGGCCGGCAGTGCAATGAACCGCACAAACGCATGCAAGTGGTGGGCTTCACGGCTGACCTGCTTGATGCGGCGCTGCAACTCGCTGCCCAATTTGTCACCTGCCAACATGGCCGTGCGGTCGCCATGGCTGACCCGCCACAACACCTCATACAACACACTCCAGCGCTGATCGCCCTGGTAGCAGGCAGCCGACTCCAGCAGTTGCAACAAGGCCTTGGGGATGCGCGCCTGGAACGGGCCCAACCCGGAGGGAATGGGCTCGTCGGTGGCAAACAGATCCGCCACCTCGGTTGCGCCCCAGCTCACCTGGCTGGGGTCGACCTGATGGCTGAGCAGCCAGCGCGCCTGTTCGCGCCAGGTGCTGAACAGGTTGTCGCATTCCAGGCTGATCATCCCCACAACCCCATCTGTTGCGGTTGCGGGCGATCGCGCAGCTGTTCGCGCAGCAACACACTGGTGCTGTCGGCCTGCTGTGGGTGGTAATCGCTGGTGATGAAAAACGGCTTGGCCTTGGCCAGCACACAGCGCATGCGCGCCAGGTCTTCGAAGCGGATCTTGCGTTCGCGGCGCAGGTCCACCAGGCGCTGGGTGGTGCGCAGGCCAATGCCGGGGATGCGCGCGATCAAGGTCGGTTCGGCGCGGTTAAGATCGAGGGGGAACACCTCGCGATGCTCCAGGGCCCACGCCAGCTTGGGGTCGATATCCAGGGCCAGGTCGCCGGGGCCTTCGAACAGTTCATTGGCGCTGAAGCCGTAGCTGCGCAACAGAAAGTCGGCCTGGTACAAGCGATGCTCGCGCATCAACGGCGGCGCAGCCAGGGGCACGCTCTTGGGGCTGTTGGGAATCGGGCTGAACGCCGAGTAATACACACGGCGCAGCTTGTAGTTGCCATACAAGGCTTCGGCACCGTGCAGGATGGTGCTGTCATCGGTGTCGTCGGCGCCGACGATCATCTGGGTGCTCTGCCCGGCCGGCGCGAAACGCGGTGCGCGGGGTTCGTTGAGCACCGTCTGTTCACCGGTGTAGATGGTCTGCATGGCCTGCTTGATCGAGACGATCTGTTTTTCCGGCGCCAGGGTTTGCAGGCTCGCATCGGTAGGCAGCTCGATATTCACGCTCAGGCGGTCGGCATAGCGCCCGGCCTCGGCGATCAACGCGGGGTCGGCTTCGGGAATGGTCTTGAGATGGATATAGCCGCGAAAATCGTGCTCTTCACGCAGCAACTTGGCGACCCGCACCAACTGCTCCATGGTGTAGTCGGCTGAACGGATGATGCCGGAACTGAGAAACAGGCCGCTGACGCAATTGCGCTTGTAGAAGTCCAGGGTCAGGGTGACCACCTCTTCCGGGCTGAAGCGCGCGCGGGGCACATCGCTGGAACGGCGGTTGACGCAATACTGGCAGTCGTAGAGACAGAAGTTGGTGAGCAAAACCTTGAGCAGCGACACGCAACGGCCGTCGGGCGTATAGCTGTGACAAATGCCCATGCCGTCGGTGGAACCCAGCCCGGCCTTGCCTTCGGAGCTGCGCTTGGGTGCGCCACTGCTGGCGCACGAAGCGTCGTATTTGGCGGCGTCGGCGAGAATGCTGAGTTTTTCGATCAACTGCATGGAGAGCTACCGATACTGGTTTTTTGTACAGTATCAGCAGCAACTCCTTGTCACAAGTACCGCCTGTAGGAGCGAGGCGGGCGGCTAGCCCTTGCTCGCGAAAAACGTCAACGATAACGCGCCCCTTCTGAATCAACCCGGCGCCCTCGCGTTTTTCGCGAGCAAGCTCGCTCCTACAGACTCAGATCAGCTTGCGGTGGCGAGCAGCAGGTCCTGCACCGAACGCGCGGTGCCACGGTTGCGATCGTTCTCGTACAACGACGCGGCAATTTCATCGGCGCGAATCGGCAGCACCGACAGCAACGTATCGCTCAGACCATGGCTGGCCTGGCTGAACCCCTGGATGTAAATGCCGGCCTTGCAGCGCTCGTCGGTGACGATGCGGTAGTCGCGGGCCACTTCGAAATCGCCTATGTAGGCTTGGAGCGGCGCGAGCAGTTCGCGGTGCATCTGGCGTTCGTAACCGGTGGCAAGGATTACCGCGTCGTAGTGATTCACGCAGGTTTCGCCGGTGGCGTTGTTGCGCAGCGTCAGTTCGATGCCCAGCGGGCCGGGGGTGGCCTTTTCGACCACGGTCATGGTGCGAAATGCCTGGCGCGCGATGCCGGACACCTTCTGGCGATAGAAGATGCCGTAGATGCGCTCGATCAGGTCCAGGTCCACCACCGAGTAGTTGGTGTTCTGGTACTCGGCGACCAGGCGCTCACGTTCGGCGCCGACTTGCTGGAACACCAGGTCGGTAAAGGCCGGCGAGAACACTTCATTGACGAACGGGCTGTCATCCGCCGGCTTGAGCGCCGAACCGCGCAGAATCAGGTCGACCTGCACCGACGGGAAGCTGTCGTTGAGGTCGATAAAGGCTTCGGCGGCGCTCTGACCACCGCCGATCACCGCGATGCGCATCGGCTTGCCGTCGACACACGGCTGGCCGGCCATGCGCTCCAGGTACTGGGAATGGTGGAACACCCGGCTGTCGCCCTTGAGCGCCTTGAACGCCTCGGGAATACGCGGCGTGCCGCCGGCGCTGACCACCACCGAGCGCGTGGTGCGCACATGCTGCTCGCCCAGCGCATCGCGGGAAATCACGCGCAGCGCTTCAACCTGTTGCTGGTGCAGGATCGGCTCGATGGCCAGTACCTCTTCGCCGTAGCGGGCCTGGGCCTGGAATTGCCCGGCAACCCAGCGCAGGTAGTCGTTGTACTCCATGCGGCACGGGTAGAAGGTGCCCAGGTTGATGAAGTCCACCAGGCGGTCGTGGGCCTTGAGGTAATTGACGAAGGAATACGGGCTGGTGGGGTTGCGCAGGGTCACCAGGTCCTTGAGGAAGGAAATCTGCAATTCGCTCTGGGTCACCAGGGTATTGCCGTGCCAGCGGTAGTCGGCCTGTTTGTCGAGGAACAGTACGTCCAGTTTGCCCTGGGCTTTCTCACGCTCCTGCAAGGCGATGGCCAGCGCCAGGTTCGAAGGGCCGAAGCCAATGCCGATCAGGTCGTGAACCGCGGGCGAAGCAATTGCCTGTGTCATTCCAGTGTCCTCTGGATAAGCCCCTTGGCGGTTGGGGCGGAATACCTTCATGGCCTGAACAACAGGCCGTGTGTTGATAGGAAACGAGGACAGTGAAATAAAATTTAACTAACAGCGCTTCAGTGCGCTTCCCACTCACGCATGCGCAACCGGCAGTGCTTCATGGCATTGACGATGTGCTTTTCCACCAGCGCGCGGGAAATGCACAGGCGCTCGGCGATTTGCAGGTGGGACAGGCCGTCGAGTTTGCGCAGCAGGAAACTGTCGCGGCAGGCCGCCGGCAGCTCGGCCAGGGCGCGCTCGAGCATCTCCAGGCGCTGGCTCTGGTCGTGGCTGGCGTGGGGTGAACAGGGCGCGAAGCGTTCTTCAGCGTCCAGCACCTCCAGCGGCTCGACCTGGCGCAGGGCGTTGCGCCGATGGCCGTCGATCACCAGGTTCAGCGCAGTGCGGTACAGGAACGCGCGCGGCTGTTCGATCGGCGTGTCACTGGAGCGCTCCAGCACCCGCACATAGGCGTCATGCACCACATCCTCGGCCACCTGACGGTTGCCCAGCTTGGCGTTGAGGAAACACACCAGCTCGCGATAGTAGTTTTCCAACATGACTCCTGGCCCCATGGCCGTGGTGCGGACGATGCCAACCTGCGTAGAAACACAGCCATCGATGATGGCAGTTTGAGTATGTGCAATTTATAGTAATTCTCATCTACTTTTAAAGAAGTCTCGCATCAACGGTCGATTTTTTTCTTCGCTCGACCTGTAACCGCGCGTGTAACAGCCTAAATCCCCGGCGATTTTCTTCGTTTACCTGTCAGCTCTGCGCGACTGCGCCCCGATCTTTCCTGGCTGGAACCTACGCATGAAACGCCCTCGACCCGCCCGACGCGCCCTGCTTGTGGTGGCGTGCCTGATCCCCATCGTTGCGTTTGTCGCCTGGCAAGCCCTTGCGCCGGGCCGCGACGCCCTGGCCACCGTGACGGTCACCCGGGGCGATATCGAAAACAGCGTCACGGCCCTGGGCACCCTGCAACCGCGGCGCTATGTGGATGTCGGCGCCCAGGCGTCCGGGCAGATCCAGAAGATCCACGTCGAGGCCGGCGATCAGGTCAAGGAAGGCCAGTTGCTGGTGGAGATCGACCCGTCGACGCAAAAAGCCAAGCTCGACGCCAGCCGCTACGCCATCGAAAACCTGCAGGCGCAATTGCAGGAGCAGAACGCCCAGCACGCCTTGGCGCGCCAGAAATACCAGCGTCAGCAACGCCTGAGCGCCAGTAACGCCACCCGCGAAGAAGATGTGCAGACCGCCAGGGCCGAACTGGACGCCACCCAGGCGCGGGTCGACATGTTCCAGGCCCAGATTCGCCAAGCCCGGGCCAGCCTGCGCAGCGACGAAGCGGAACTCGGTTACACGCGCATCTACGCGCCGATGGCCGGTACCGTCGTGGCGGTGGATGCGCGGGTCGGGCAGACCCTTAACGCGCAACAACAAACGCCGCTGATCCTGCGCATCGCCAAATTGTCGCCGATGACGGTGTGGGCCGAAGTCTCCGAGGCGGATATCGGCCATGTCAAACCCGGCATGAGTGCGTATTTCACCACCTTGAGCGGCGGCAGCCGGCGCTGGACCAGTACCGTGCGCCAGATCCTGCCGATCCCGCCCAAGCCGTTGAACGAAACCCAGGGCAGCGGCAGCCCGAGCAACAGCAAGAGCGGCACCGGCCGCGTGGTGCTGTACACGGTGTTGCTGGACGTCGACAACGCCGATAACGCCCTGATGGCGGAAATGACCACCCAGGTGTTTTTCGTCGCCAGCCAAGTCAAGGACGCCCTGACCGTGCCGGTCGCCGCGCTGCAAGGCGCGCCCACGGCGGACACGCAACTCGCCCGCGTCGTGGCGAAAAACGGCAGCATCGAGCAGCGTTCGGTGCGCCTGGGCATCAGCGACCGCCTGCGCGTGCAGGTGCTGGAGGGCCTCGACGAAGGCGATCACCTGTTGATCGGCCCGGCCGACGGCAGCGGGGGTTGAGTTGACCACGCCACTGATCGAACTCAAGCACATCCGCAAATCCTACGGCGGCGGCGACAGCCCGCAGGTCGACGTACTGCGCGGCATCGACCTGTCGATCCACGCCGGGGAATTCGTCGCCATCGTCGGCGCGTCGGGCTCCGGCAAGTCGACGCTGATGAACATCCTCGGTTGCCTCGACCGCCCGAGCGAAGGCGACTACCTGTTCGCCGGGGAAAACGTCGCCCAACTGGGCAGCGACGAACTGGCCTGGCTGCGCCGCGAAGCGTTCGGCTTCGTGTTCCAGGGCTACCACCTGATCCCGTCGGCATCAGCCCAGGAAAACGTCGAGATGCCGGCGATCTATGCCGGTATCAGTGCCGGCGAACGGCACGCCCGCGCCAATGCCCTGCTCACCCGCCTGGGCCTGGCCGAGCGCACAGGCAACCGTCCGCACCAGCTCTCCGGTGGCCAGCAGCAACGGGTGTCCATCGCGCGTGCGCTGATGAACGGCGGGCATATCATCCTCGCCGACGAACCCACCGGCGCCCTCGACAGCCACAGCGGCGCCGAGGTGATGACCCTGCTCGACGAACTGGCGAGCCAGGGCCATGTGGTCATTCTGATTACCCATGACCGCGAAGTGGCGGCGCGGGCCAACCGCATCATCGAGATTCGTGACGGCCTGATCATCAGCGACTCGCCCGCCCCTCAGACCGAGGCACCCGCGAACAGCGCGGCGCTGCAAGCCGTTGACCTGCGCCAGCGCCTGGCCGATGGCGCCGAACACAACGGTGCCTGGAAAGCCGAACTGCTCGACGCGCTGCAAGCGGCCTGGCGCGTGATGTGGATCAACCGCTTTCGCACCGCGCTGACCCTGCTCGGCATCATTATCGGGGTGGCCTCGGTGGTGGTCATGCTGGCCGTGGGTGAAGGCAGCAAGCGCCAGGTCATGGCGCAGATGGGCGCGTTCGGCTCGAACATTCTGTATGTCAGTGGTTCGTCGCCCAACCCGCGTACGCCCCTGGGCATCATCACGCCCGCCGACGTGGCCGCCCTGGCCACCCTGCCGCAGGTGAAACGGATCATGCCGGTCAACGGCGCCGAAGCCGGCGTGCGGTTCGGCAACATCGACTACATGGCTTATGTGGGCGGCAATGACACCAATTTCCCGACCATCTTCAACTGGCCGGTGGTCGAGGGCAGCTACTTCACCGAGGCCGACGAACGCAACGCCGCCACCGTCGCGGTGATCGGTGCACGGGTGCGCGACAAGCTGTTCAAAGGCCTGGTCAACCCCATCGGCCAATACATCCTGATCGAAAACGTGCCCTTCCAGGTGGTGGGCGTGCTCCAGGAAAAAGGTTCCAGCTCGGGCAACAAGGACAGCGACGATCGCATTGCCATCCCCTACTCCGCCGCCAGCATTCGTCTGTTCGGCAGCTACAACCCGGAGTACGTGGTGATCGCCGCCGCCGACGCGACCCGGGTGAACGCCGCCGAGCAGGCCATCGATCAGTTGCTCAAACGACTGCACCACGGCAAGGACGACTACCACCTGACCAACAACGCCGCGATGATCCAGGCCGAGGCGCGCACGGCCAATACCCTGTCGCTGATGCTCGGCTCGATTGCGGCGATTTCCCTGCTGGTGGGCGGCATCGGCGTGATGAATATCATGTTGATGACCGTGCGTGAACGGACCCGCGAAATCGGCATCCGCATGGCCACCGGCGCACGCCAGCGCGACATCCTGCGCCAGTTTCTCACCGAGGCGGTGATGCTCTCGGTGGTCGGCGGGTTGTTCGGTATCGCCCTGGCGCTGCTGGTGGGCGGCGTGCTGGTGCTGGCCGAAGTGGCCGTGCAGTTTTCCCTGGTGGCGATGCTCGGTGCCTTTGGCTGCGCGCTGGTCACCGGCGTCGTATTCGGCTTTATGCCGGCCCGTAAAGCTGCCCGGCTCGATCCGGTTAAGGCATTGACCAGTGAATAAACCCTCCCTTGCCACACCGCTTTCCCTGCTCGGACTGTGTCTGCTGCTCAGCGCCTGCGCCGGTAACCCCGGCGCCGTCGACAGCGGCATCACGCCGCCCGCCGCCTGGCACTCTGCCGAACGCGCGGCCAGCCAAGCCGCCAACCAGCGCTGGTGGACGCACTTTGGCAGCCCGTCGCTCAACCGCCTGATCGACCAGGCGCGGCGTGACAGTTTCGATGTGGCCGCCGCCATGGCCCGCGTGCGCCAGGCCCAGGCAACGGCGGTGATTGCCGGCGCACCGCTGCTGCCCGAGGTCAAGTTCAACCTCACCGCCACCCGCGAAAAGCTGCTGCGCGGCAGCGGCAACTCGGACCTCAACGCCACCGAAAACAATAAAACCGTCACCAGCTATGACGCCAACCTCACGGCCAGCTACGAACTCGACTTCTGGGGCGGTCGCGCCGCTGCGCGCGACGGCGCCCTGCATAGCCTGCAGGCCAGCCGGTTCGACCAGGCCAACGTGGAACTGACCCTGCTCAGCAACGTCGCCGATCGCTACGCGCAAACCCTGGCGGCGCGCCAACGCGTGCAGATCGCCGAGCTGAACCTGGCGAATGCGCGCGCGGTGCTCGACCTGGTGCAAACCCGCTACGACGCCGGTTCCGCCACGGCCCTGGAACTGGCGCAACAGAAAAGCCTGGTGGCCGGCCAGCAACGGCAACTGCCGCTGGTCGAGCAACTGGCCGAAGAGGCGCGCATCACCCTGGCCGCATTGCTCGGCCAGCCCGTGCAGGCGCTGGAACTGGGCAGCGAGGTGTTCCCGGCACTGACCTGGCCAACCATCGGGCCCGGGGTGCCCAGCCAGTTATTGAGCCGGCGCCCCGACCTCGCCCGGGCCGAAGCACAGCTGGCGGCGGCGAGTGCCGACGTCAGCGTCGCCCGTGCAGCGATGCTGCCCGCGGTGACCCTCGGCGCGACCCTGGGCTCGGGCGCCTACAAGGCCGATGAGATCCTGCGCAGCCCGTTCTACACCCTGACCTCGGGCCTGGTGGCGCCGATCTTCAACAACGGTCGTTTAAGCGCCGAACGCGACAAGGCCCGCGCGCGCCAGGATGAGCTTCTGCAAAGCTACCGTGGGGCGATCATCAACGGCTTTGCCGATGTGGAAAAAGCCCTCAGCAGCATCAGCCGCCTCGACCAGCAACGCCAATGGCAAGCCGAAGAACTGCAACAGGCCCAAACCGCGTTCCGCATTGCCGAAAGCCGCTACCAGGCCGGTGCCGAGGATCTGCTCACAGTGCTGGAAACCCAACGCACGTTGTACGCGGCCCAGGACTTGGACGTGCAACTGCGGCTGTCGCGCCTGCAAGCCAGCATTGCGTTGTACAAAGCATTGGGCGGTGGCTGGAATAGCGGCACCTGATAAACGAAACTCCAGTTTCGTACACGATCCGTTTAATCGCCTTACATTATTAGACCCAAGGTCCTTGGTAAAAAAGCCGACTTCACACGGCTTCCCGGGACCTTCTAATGAAATCCAGCGTTGTTGGAAAATGCCTGGTCTGCCTCGGCGGCTGGCTGATCGCACACCTGGCCCTGGCCGAGCCATTGATCGCGCCCACCGCCATTGATTGGTTACTCGATTGCCCGTTCCCGGTGTTCGAGCAGCTCGACCCCGACGTACTCGCCCGCACCCAATGTGGCCTGGTGACGGTGCCCCGCGACCACGCCGCCCCTGGCCGCGGCCGCCTGCGCTTGAGCGTGACCCGCGTCGGCGCGCGCGACCCGCTCAACCGCGAGGGCGTGGTGTTTATCCAGTCCGGCGATCCGCGTACGGCCAGGAATGCCACCTTTGCCCTGCACCTGGCCGGCCGCTGGGAGTCTTACGCCACCCCGGCGTATCGCATGCTCGTCGACCGCTACGACATGATCGAACTGAGCAGCCGCGACCTCAAAGGCAGCGACGCCCTCGAACAGGCGGCAGAGGATATGGAGTATGTGCGCGGGCAACTGGGCGAGTCCCGGCTCAATTACGTCGGCAATGCCGACGCGGCGCGCCTGGGCAACCGCTACGCCACGCGGTTTCCCGAACGCATCGCACGCATGGTGCTGGTCAACGCCGGGCGCGGCGAACCGGGCGCGTCCGGCGTCGACTCGCTGCTGCTCAAGGAACCCGCCCAGGCCACAGCCGACGGCTGCGTCAGCCGCTGGCTCGGGGAGTTTCTGGCCTACGGCAAACAGCCACCGGCGAACACCCGGTGTCTCGACCCTGGCGGCTGGGAGTGAGCCTTACCGGATCTACCGAAGTTCGATCACTCTTGATTCACCCCACAACCCAATGTGGGAGGGGCGGTGCGACGATTCGACTTGCCCCCGATGACCATAAGTATCTACACAACTCAGCAGCGCCCAACCGCAACCACGATGCGCAGCGAGTCGCTCTTGCTCTTGATCTGCTTTTGATCTTGATCTTAGGCGCCCCGTTAAACCACGCTGGCCGAACGCAGGCTTGAATCCGTGGGTAACCCGGCAGGACGCCGGGTTAGCCGCCCCGCGCCATGGATGGCGCGTGGCGGCGGCCCACGGATTCAAGCCTGCGTTCGGGCACACCGAGCCCAAGCGAGGTGCCGAGTGGTGGGGCAAGAGCGTTTTGCTTACTTTTGCGCTTTTCAAAAGTGAGCCGCTGTAAAAGCGGAACCCATAGCAGCCGTTACCGCAGAAACGGATATGTACCCGGTCCAATCCAACATCCTGGTCGGCCCAGAGGCCGCCATCGGGGGCAAGCCCCCTCCCACATTTGCACTGCATTCCAATCAAAAGATGCCTGCCCTAATAATAGCTATCTACCGCTTCCCGCCGCTCCAGCAGGTATCAACTGTCCAGCGTACTCAACCCTCCGGCGGACTGATAACCGCCAGGGGTTTCCCGACTGAACAGAGCGATCCCGATGGTCCCCCTTAAATACAAAGACTTGCTGATCAACTTCACTAACAACTTTACTCACCTCTGGAACAACCGGCGTCGCGAGGATGGGCATTTTGGCGACGCGCCCGCCGGTCTCTGGCGCCCTCGCATACCTGCGAAGCTGGCTGGCTACTACCCGATCGGCGACAGGCTTGAAGATAATTTCAACACCATCGACGGCGTCCAGGCGATGCCGGTGGTCGCCGATGCCAATGGCCCCACGGGTACCGCCTTGAAGCCACCCACGGATTTCGAACGGGTATGGGCCTTTGAGCAACCGGGGTACAACGTGTCGATCTGGCGCCCGGTGCCGCCTGAAGGCTATGTGGCAATGGGATTGGTCGTTGGCAACGGCCTGCTTGAGCCTTCCGTGAATGCGGTTCGGTGCCTGCGTGATGATCTGCCGGTCACGTCGCACATCGACGAACTGCTGTGGAGCGATCAAGGCACCGGCGCACCCGGGGATTTTTCCGCCTGGAGTGTCAAGCCGCCCACTGCGCCACCGGCTGAAGTGTATTTCAGCGCCGCCACTTTCATGGGCCAGCCGGGCTATGCTCGACCGTTGGCCAGTCCCCCCGTGCATGCCCTGCGCGCACATATGCTGATTGAATCGACGGCGCCCAGCGTCACCCCCATTCTGCACAGCTACGCCAAGCCTTCAGCGTTCGAAAAAACCACCACGGCCTATGTCACCCAACTGCCCTGGTTCACTATCGAAGACCCCGACCTGACCCCTATGGAACAGTTGACCCAGACGCCCTACTACCAGTTGGAGCGCAAGGATTACTACGTGTTGCTCAACCACGCGCATAACAACACTTCGACCGTACAACGCTATAACTGGGCGAGTACCCGCATCGAAAATGGGTCGACCACCGAGAGCACCTCGCAGACCGTCGGCACAGAAAGCAGCGTCGAACTGCAATTCGCCAGTTTCTTCAAGGCCTCTGCAAAAATCAGCCTGAGCGTCACCCATGTCAGCACGCAAACCCGAGGCTGGGCCAAATCCGAAACCTACACCGTCTGGTGCACCCTGGGGCCTCACAAGGCCGTGGCGGTCTACCTGATCAACAGCGACTATCGCCTGCTCAGGGCGGATGGGCGCCAGGTGGGCCAGATGTATACCCGAAGCAATGAAAACAGCCTGTACTGGAGCGAATACCCCGCGACCCAGGGCAATACCGTCAGGGTCAGCCGCTCCATAGCAGGAGAAACGTCCGCCGAAATTATCCTGCCCTGAGTGAACGCGCCATTGCGCTCACCCTTTGCCGCCAGTCGTCCTACAATGGCGCCGACTTTCCTTTGATTTCGGAACCGACATGGACATCGAGCTGGCACGCACCTTCCTCGAAATCACCCGCTGCGGCAGCCTCGCCGCAGCGGCGGAGAAACTGCACGTCACCCAGACCGCCATCACCGCACGGGTGAAAAACCTGGAAAACCAGTTGGGCAGTACGCTGTTCGTGCGCAATCGCGCCGGTGCCCGCCTGACAGCCGACGGCGAGGCCTTCGTGGTGTACGCCAACCAGTTGCTGCAGACCTGGGAAGCGGCGCGCCGCGACCTGCCGTTGCCCGATGGCTATCGTAATGTGCTGCATATCGGCGGTGAGGTCAGCCTGTGCAATCCGCTGATGCTCGGCTGGGCCAAGGCGCTGCGCGAGCATATCCCCGGGCACGCCCTGCGCACCGAAATTCGCGAGGGCGAATACCTGTTGCGCCAGTTGGAGTTGGGCGTGCTCGACGCCGCGCTGGTGTTCCAGCCGCAATACTGGCCGGGTTTGCAGGTGGAGCAGGTGCTGGAAGAAAAACTGATCCTGGTGCAACTGACGAGCCAGCCCGAGCCCTATGTGTATATCGACTGGGGCCAGGGTTTTCGCCAGCAGCACGACGCCGCCCTGCCCGACCACGCGCGCGCCGCCGTGAGTTTCAACCTGGGGCCGCTGGCGTTGCAGTACATCCTGGAGAACGGCGGCGCCGGGTATTTCCGCACGCGCGTGGTGCAGAGCTACCTGGACAGCGGCGTGATGCAGCGGGTGGCCAAGGCGCCGGAATTCAGTTTCCCGACGTACCTGGTGTATTCGCGGGCACGGGATTCGGCGGTGCTGCAGCAGGCGTTGACCTTGTTGCGCGAAGTGGTCAAGGCCGAAGGTGACTGGTCGCAGCGCTGGGACCCGCTGATTTGAATCACCCTGCACCGGCGCGCATGCTAGCCTGCGGGTGTGTCCTCTTGCAGCCTTACCGATGAACAAGAAAAAGTCCGTCACCATCAGCGACATCGCCAAACGGGTGGGCATGACCACCATCACCGTGTCCCGGGCGTTGAGCAAACCTGACCTGGTCAAACCCGCCACCCTGGCGCGCATTCTGGAAGTGGCGCGCGAGCTCGACTACGTGCCCAATGCCTTCGCGCGTGGGCTCAAGCGCAGTGAAAGCCTGATCATCGGCGTGATCACCGCATCGGTGGACAACCCGTTCTACAGCGAGATGATCAAGGCGATCTCCCGCGAAGCGAAAAAGCACGGCTACACCATCATGCTGGTGGACACCGATGAGCTCGAAGAACTGGAAAGCAAGGCCGTCGATACCCTGCTGGGTTATCGCGTGGCGGGGATCATCCTGTCGCCGGTCTCCGATGAGCCAAGCTACCAGCCCGACTATCTCGAGCGCCTGGGCAACGGCAAGACCCCGGTGGTGCTGCTTGACCGCACACTCCACGACAGCCCGTTCAGCCGCGTGGTGCTCGACAACTACCACAGCGGCATCCAGGCCGCGCACTACCTGTTGCGCCAGACCCCGGACCTCAAGCGCCTGCTGGTGCTGACCGGCCCCGAACACTCGCGCATCACCGTCGAACGCCTCAAGGGCCTGCGCGAAGTGCTGGCCGACCATCCCCAGGTGCAGGTCGAGGTGCAGGCCGGGGACTACACGCTGATGCCGTCCTACCTGCACACCCTCGACTACCTCGCCGCGCACTCGGCGCCGGACGCGATCATGGGCTTCAACCAATTGATCACCCTCGGCGCCCTGCGCGCGTTGCGCATGCACAACATCGCCCACGACAGCCTGACCATCTGCGGCATCGACCGCCTGCCCTTCGCCGATATTTTCGGCGTGCCCATCGCCTGCGTGGCCCACGATGCGTCGCTGGCCGGCAGCAGCGCGGTGCGCCTGTTGCTCGATCGTCTGCAAGACCCGCACAAGCCACGGGACAAGGTGGTCATCGCCGGGCAGTTGGAGAACGGCTAACGGCTGGTATAGCCGCCATCAATCGGCAAGCTCACGCCGCTGATCATGCTGGCCGCATCGCTGAGCAGGAACAGCACCGGCAACGCGACGTCCAGGGTGTGCGCAAAACGGCCCAGGGGAATGGCGGCCAGTGCCGGGTCGCGCTTGACCGGGTCGGACCAGGCCATGGTCGCCATCGGCGTGAGGGTGACAGTGGGGTTGACGCTGTTGACGCGAATGCCGAAGCGGCCCCATTCGGCGCATTGCACGCGGGTAATCGCATCGAGGGCGGCCTTGGAGGCGCAGTAGCTCAGGTGATCATCCAGCGCCACCAGCGAGGCCTGGCTTGAGACGTTGACGATGCTGCCGGCGATGTTCTCTTCGATCATTTTTGCCGCCACGCGGCTGGCCACGTGCGCCGCGGCGCGGGCGTTGACCTGCATCACCTGGTCGAAGGCTTCGGCGCTGATGGCGGCGGCAGGCTCCAGGCGTGAAATGCCGGCGCAGTTGACCAGGCCGTGCAGCGCCGGCAGCTCACTCAAGACGTGGTCGAGCGCGGCGCTGTCGGCGATATCCACGCTCAGGCTGTGGCAACCCAGTTCGGCCAGGGCCTGGGCGTCGCGACCCAGGGCGAAGACCTCGGCGCCACTGGCGATCAGCTGCCGGGCGATTTCGCGGCCGATGCCGCTGCTGGCGCCGGTGACGAGGATGCGGTGGTGAGTGAAGTCAAAAATCGCGTTCATAGATCAAAATCTCAAGAACAATGAAGATCCACTGTGGGAGGGGGCTTGCCCCCGATAGCGGTGTGTCATTCAACACAGGGGGCGACTGTTACACCGCCATCGGGGGCAAGCCCCCTCCCACCTTTTTGAACTGGGTTGGGTCAGTTGGCCTGCAGGTTATGCATGATCGGTTTCAGCGCGGGATACAGCTTCAGGTACTCGGCAAACGCCTGGTCGTACACCGCGACATTCTCCCGCTTGGGCTGCGCCCGCAATGCCAACTGCACCCAGCCCTTGTCCATCGCCTCATCACTGACCAACCCCACCGTGTGCGCTGCCAGCAACGCCGCCCCCAGCGCCGCTTCGACTTCCTGGACGATGGTGTACACCGGGTAGCGCGTCACATCCGCGATGATCTGCATCCACACATCCGAATGGCTCGCACCGCCCACCACGATCAAGCGCGGGTCAAGGGAATGCGCGCCCTGGGTGCCGGCTTCGATGTTGTGGCGCAGGGCAAAACTCACCCCTTCGAGCACGGCGCGGTACAGGTGGATGCGCGTGTGATACAGGTTCAGCCCGACAAAACTGCCGCTGGCGCGGTCGTCCCACACCGGGCTGCGCTCGCCCATCAGGTACGGCAGGAACAACAGGCCCTCGCTGCCCGCCGGGATGTTCATCGCGCTGCGCTCGAGCAACACCAGGCTGTCCTCGCCGCTCGCCCGGGCCTGTTGCTCCTCGGCCTGGCAGAACTGCTCGCGGAACCAACTGACCGAGGCCCCTGCGGTGATCGCACCACCAAAGATGTACAGGTCGCGATGACCGTTATAGACGTGAGGCATGCTCACCAACCCGTGCTGCGCGTCCACCTGCTGGTTGAGGTAGCCCCAACACATGCTGGTGCCGATCATCGCCACATGGTTACCCGGTTGGGTGACGCCCGCCGCCAGGGTCGCCATGGCCGCATCCACGCCACCGGCGAGCACCGGCGTGCCCGCCTGCAGGCCCAGGCGCGCGGCCCAGTCCTGGAGCAAACCGCCCACCACCTCGCCGGAATACAGCAACCGCTCCGGCATCATCGCCGGCGGGATGCCCAGTGCATCGAGCATCTCGCCCGACCAGCCGCGCGCAACCACATCGTAGACACCGCCGATATTGCCGGCGCTGCTGTGGTCCACCGCCAACTCGCCGGTCAGGCACCAGTTGATATAGCTGTTGGGCGGCAGCAGGTAGCGCGTGTTGGCCCATACGTCAGGCTGGTGCTGCTTGAGCCAGAGCATCTTGGTGAAGCCGTAGTAACTGTCCAGCGAGTTGCCGGTGACCGCATACATTCGGTCCAGGTCGACATTCCCACGCACCCACGCCACTTGCTCACCGGCACGACGGTCCATCCAGATCAGGCACGGGTGCAACGGTATGATCTGCGCATCCACCGCGATGCCCGAGCCGCCGTACAGGCTGCTGATGCACAACGCCTTGACCTGTTGCGCCGCAACACCGGCCTTGAGCATGCACTGCGCCACGCAGGCCTCGACCGCATCCAGCCAGACCTGCGGCCATTGCTCGGCCCAGCGCACTTTCGGCGTATCCACGCGATAGCCCTGGCTGTGCTGGGCGATGATCGTGCCGTGGGCATCCACCAGCAGCGCCTTGGTGCTCTGGGTCCCTATGTCTACCCCCATCACGTAGTTCATCGTCAGAGCACCGGCTTCAACAGCACCTTGATCGACTTGGTCGAGTTGGCCAGCTCGAAGGCCTCGGCGAAGTCATCCAGCGGGAAGTCATGGGTGACGATGCCTTTTGACGTGACCAGGCCGCGTTCGAACAGGTCGATGGCAATCGGGTAGCAATACGGGCCCAGGTGGGCACCGCGTACGTCCAGCTCCTTGCGGTCGCCGATGATCGACCAGTCCACGCTGGTCTCGGCGCCGAACACGCTGAATTCGACAAAGCGCCCGAGCTTGCGGATCAGGTCCAGGCCCTGGGTGACGCCGGCCGGTACGCCGGTGGTCTCGATGTACACGTCGCAGCCGTAATTATCGGTAAGGCCGTTGATGATGGCGCGAGCGTTGTCCCGCGACGGGTTGATCACCACGTCGGCGCCGAACTTCTTCGCCAGCTCCAGACGCTCGTCGACCATGTCGATCACCACCAGTTTCTTCGGCGTCTTCAGCGCCGCCACCTGCACCATGCACAGGCCCAGGGTGCCGGCGCCGGCAATCACCACCACGTCGTCAAGCTGGATATCGCCACGGTTGACCGTATGGATCGAGCAGGCCATGGGCTCCACCAGCGCCGAGTCTTCCAGGGACACCGACTCGGGAATCTTGTGCACGATGGCGGTCTTGGGAATGCGCATGTATTGAGCCATACCGCCCTCGGCAACCTCACGCTGAAAGCCGAAGATGTTGTGCACTTCGCACATCCAGTATTTGCCCGACTTGCAGAACCGGCACTTGCTGCAGGGCACGATCTGCTCGGCGATCACCTTGTCGCCCACCACCACTTCGAAGTGCTCCTCGGCGCCCTCGCCCGCCTCCACCACATAGCCGAAAAACTCGTGGCCCGGCACCACAGGCGCCTTGACCCAGGGATTGTCGCCGCCCCAGAACATCGCCGCGCCGGAATGGCACTTGCAATCGCTGGCGCAGATGCCGCAGGCGGCAATGCGGATCACCAATTCATTGGGCCGCGCCCGGGGTTTGCCGATGCGCTCCAGGCGGTAGTCCTTGGGGCCGTGGCAGACGACGGCTTGCATATCAGTGTGCTTGTCCATGGTGTTCGTTCCTGTGTGGATAGAGGGTTAGCGATGGCGCTGACGGCTGATAAAGATCGCCAGCAAAATGATTGCGCCCTTGATCACGCTCTGCACGTAAGGCGATACGCCGAGCATGTTCAAGCCGTTGTTCAAGACGCCGAGCAACATGGCGCCGAGCAGGGTGCCGATGATCACGCCGCGCCCGCCGGCAATCGACGCACCGCCCAGTACCACGGCGGCAATTGCATCCAGTTCGAACGACACACCGGCATTCGGCTGGCCGCTCATCAGGCGTGAGGTCAGCACCAGCCCGGCAATCGCTGCGGTGAGGCCGCTGATGCCGTACACCAGCAACTTGAAGCGCGCCGCCCGTACCCCGGACAAGCGCACCGCCTCCTCATTGCCGCCGATGGCGTAGATGTAGCGACCGATGCGCGTGTGCTGCAGCAGCACATAGGCCGCCAGGTAAGTGAGCAGCATGATCAGAATCGGCACCTGGATGCCCAATACGCTGGCGCGGCCGAACACCGCGAACCACTCCGGCAGCCCGGAAATCGGATAGCCGTCGGTGTACATCAGCCCCAGGCCCCGGGCGATGCCCATGGTCGCCAGGGTCACGATGATCGGCGGCATATGCAGGTAGGCCACGAACAGGCCGTTGCCGATGCCGAACGCCACACCCACCAGCATCCCGGCGCCGATTGCCAGACCCGGCGGCAGCCCCGCGACCATCAAGCCGGCCGTGAGCGTGCCGGACAGCGCCATCACCGGCCCCACCGACAGATCGATGCCGCCGGTAAGAATCACGCAGGTCATGCCCACCGCGATGATCGCGTTGATCGACACCTGGCGCGCAATGTTCGACAGGTTGCCGGCGGTGAGGAAGGTGTCGCTGGCGAGAATCATCACCAGGGTCACCACCACCAGCCCGACAAAGGGATAAAACGCCGGCGAGCGCAGCAACCGCGCCAGGTTCAGGCGCAACCGGCCGGTGCCTGCCGCATTAATGGACGTATTCACTTGAGCCCCCTGTTGCATGGCGCATGACCTCTTGAGGATTGACGGCGGACGCTTCCAGCACCTTGACGATCGCGCCCTTGTGGAACACCGCGACGCGGTCGCACATGCCGATGACTTCCGGCAGTTCGGAGGAAATCATGATGATTGCGTAGCCCTGTTCGGTAAGGCTGCGCATCAGCGCGTAGATCTGCGCCTTGGCGCCGACATCGATGCCCCGGGTGGGTTCGTCGAACACCAGCACGTCGCAGTGGTGGTTGATCCAGCGGGCAATCACCACCTTTTGCTGGTTGCCGCCGCTGAGGTTGAACACGCGGCTTTCCGCGCTGGGCGCCTTGATCGATAGCTGGCGCATCAGCGCTTCGACGCTGGCGCATTCCCTGGCCGTGTCGATCAGGCCCGCGGCGTTCTGGTATTTGGGCAGGTTGTTCAACGAGATATTTTCGCGAATGCTGAAGTCGGTGATCAGCCCTTCGCTCTTGCGGCTCTCCGGCAGCAGGCCGATGCCGTGCGCCAGGGCCTGGGCCGGGTCGTCGAGGCTGACCTTTTCGCCGCGCAGCCACACGTCTTTGCTCACCGAGGGCAGCGCGCCCATCATGCCCAGGGCCAGTTCGGTACGACCGGAACCGACCAGGCCGGCAAAGCCGAGGATTTCACCGCTGTGCAAATCAAAGCGGTTATGCGGGCCGTTGCGCACCAGCTGGATGTCCTTGACCTCCAGCAGCAAAGGCCCGCGTGCGGTGCTGGGCTTGGGCGGGAAACTGCATTCCAGGCGGCGGCCGACCATCATCTCGACCAGACGGTCGATATCGCTGTCGGCCACGGCGGTGACGCCTGCATTGCCGCCATCGCGTAACACACTGATGCGGTCGCACACCTGGAAAATCTCCTCCAGATGGTGCGAGATGAAAATCACTGCCACGCCCTGGCGCTTGAGTTCGCGCATGATCTCGAACAGCAATTCGGCCTCGCTGGGCGTCAGCGTTGCGGTGGGTTCATCGAGCACCAGCAAGCGCGCATCCAGGGCCAGGGCCTTGGCGATTTCGACGAACTGCTGCTCGGCCACGCTCAGGTGCCGGACGGCGCATTCCAGGTTGATCGACACGCCCAGGCGCTTGAACAACGCCTCGCAGGCCTCAAGCATTTCGCGTTTACGCAACAGGCCGAAGCGGTTGTTCAGCTCATGGCCGAGGAAGATATTTTCCACCGCCGTGAGGTAGGGAATCAGGCTGAACTCCTGGAACACAATGCCGATGCCGGCGGCAATCGCATCACGGTAGGTCGCAAATTGCCGGGGCTGGCCGTCGATCAGGATCTGCCCTTCATCCTGATGCTCGACGCCGCCGAGGATCTTCATCAGGGTGGATTTGCCCGCACCGTTCTCCCCGAGCAACGCGTGGATTTCGCCGCGCTCCACTTGCAGGTTGATGGACTGGAGGGCCTGCACCCCTGGGTAACGCTTACAGATATTTTCCAGCTTCAGAAGACTGCTCATACCGAAGGCCTCGCACTCAGAAGGAAGACCGGCGCCCCACGGCGGACGTGGGGCGCAGGGGTTTACCAGCTGAAGTTTCCGGCCTTGGCCTGGTCGATCAGGGTGATGTCCACCGGGATCGTGGCGGGCACTTGCGAGCCCCATTTCCTGGCCAGGGCAATACCCAGCGCCAGGCGGATCTGGTCACGGGGGTATTGGGCCGAAGTGGCGATGAACTTGCTGCCGGGTTTCTGGATCGCCTTGATCGCTTCCGGCGCACCGTCGACGCTCACCAGCTTCACATCCATGCCGCTGGCTTCGATAGCCGACAGCGCGCCGAGGGAGCCGTTGTCGTTCACGCTGAAAATGCCCTTGAGGGTGGGCTGGGCCTGCAACATGTTTTCGGTGACGGTCAGCGCCTGGTCACGTTCCTGCTTGCCGTTCTGGATGCTGACAATCTTGATGTCCGGGTGCTTGGCCACCGCCTCCTTGCAACCGCGCACACGTTCGAGGATCGGCACCACGGCGATGCCGTCGAGGATGGCGATATTGCCTTTGTCGCCGATGTGCCTGGCCAGGTACTCACAGGCCTGGAAACCGGCATCGAAGTTTTTCGAGCCGACGAAAGAATCCAGCGGGCCCTCCGCCTGGGCGTCCACCGCCACTACGACCACACCGGCAGCATGGGCGGACTTGACCGCCGATTGCACACCGACCGAATCGGTCGGGTTGATCAGCAGGATATCGATGCCTTTTTGCAGCATGTCTTCAACGTCACTGACCTGCTTGGACACGTCATGCCGGGCGTCGGTAATGATCAGTGTCGCCCCGATGCTCGCGCCGGCTTCTTCCAGGGCGTTTTTCATGGTGACGAAATAGGGGTTGTTGATCTCCTGGAAGGAGGCGCCGATGCGGATCGGCTTGGCGGCTTCGGCAAACACAGGGGAAACGCTGCCCAGAGTGATGCTGGCAGCCAATAAACACAGGGTTTTCGGGAGCATTTTCATGGCGTGGGTCTCTGTTTTGTTTTTATTTTTAGAGCAAATGTTATCGTTAACATTTTGCCAGAAGCTAACAAGGAAATTAGGTCCGCGCAAGGGGCCATTGGTCAGACTCGATTCAAATGTGGGAGGGGCGGTGCGACGATTCGACTTGCCTACGATGGCGGCCTCTGGGCCGACCAGGATGTTGGATCAGACCGAGTACATATCCGTTTCTGCGGTAACGGCTACTTAGGGTTCCGCTTTTACAGCGGCTCACTTTTGAAAAGCGCAAAAGTAAGCAAAACGCTCTTGCCCCACCACTCGGCACCTCGCTTAGGCTCGGTGTGCCCGAACGCAGGCTTGAATCCGTGGGCCGCCGCCACGCGCCATCCATGGCGCGGGGCGGCTAACCCGGCGTCCTGCCGGGTTACCCACGGATTCAAGCCTGCGTTCGGCCAGCGTGGTTTAACGGGGCGCCTGAGATCAAGATCAAAAGCAGATCAAGATCAAGAGCGGCTCGCTTCGCATCGTGGTTAAGGTTGGGCGCTGCTGGAATTGTGTAGGCACCTATGGCCATCGGGGCAAGTCGAATCGTCGCACCGCCCCTCCCACATTCGAATTGTTACAGCCTGCAAAAATGTGCGGCACACGGCGCAAAAAAGGGGCAGCCCCTGGAGGCTGCCCCTTGCGTTTCACATCACTGAATCAATGGATGATGTCCTGGGTGCAGATATGCCCCAGACTGACGTATTGCACGTTGTTACCGCCGACGCCCACGCCGGGGAATTCGGCCAGCTCGATGCGCCAGCCACCCTGGTTGTAGGTGGTTCTCCAGGTGTACGGTACGCCGGTGCTGCTGTCGTTGATCACCGTGGTGTAATCACCGAAGCAGGTACCGATATTGGCCGTGGCCTGGGACACACCCGCGCTGTTGGTGGTCGCCTTGTAGTCGACCCAGCGGTAGTTAAAGTCGACGAAGTGGTTATCCACGCGCAACACCGGGGTGACGCCCAGCAGCGGCGCGCCGGTGGAGTCCGACCACTGGGTCGACCAATTCAGCAGCCGTGCGGTCTGGGTGGCCAGCGGCATCTCGCTCACCGGCACCCGTACGATGTTGTCACCCTTGACACTGCTGGTGTTCAGGCGCGGCGTGGAGCCCAGGCTCAACTGGTAATACTTGCTCGGGTCCTGCGCCACCGCCGGATTGGCCCGCACACGCACCTTCACGGTGGTGCCCGGCGTTACGCTCGGATAGGTCGAGGTGGAGCCGGCCGGCACGGTAATCCAATTGGCGCCATCGAAGCGGTCGAAGATCCACTGGTTACGGCTGCCGTCCTCGTCGCCCGCCAGGTACATGCTCACGCTTTGCCCACGTACCGCCTTGAAGTCGAAGTAATCGACATCGCCGGCATTGTCGAGGTTGCCGCTGACCTTGTTCATCGAGTCGGGCAATACGAACGCGGTTTGCGCGCTGTCGTTGGGCTCGAACGCGTCGATGTTGCTGTCCACCGCCACGCCGAAACTGAACTGCGCGTTATCGGCGACCTTGGCCACCATGTACCAGTAGTAGTCACCGGCCGACAGTACACCGTTGAGGTATTCATCGGCATTGCCTGCGGCATCCGAAGCACCCACCACACTCAGATTGCCCTGGCCGTCATCCTGGAACAGGGTCAGCGACATGTCCGCCCCTGCACTCTGGTTGACCAGTTGCACCAGCACCCGCGCGTTCTGCGCCAGATTGAAGTGGTAGGCAAACTCGTTACCGGCCTGCACCCCATCGACGGTGTAGAGCGTGTTGATATCCAGGGTGGGGAACAGCGGTTCAAACGCCGCGACGGCCGCGCTTTTCAGTTGGCTTTGCGCCGGTTTCTTCAGCTCACCGACCACGCTGTCGAACGGCGCGGACTTGAGGGCTTTGGTCACCGTTCTGGACTGGCCGGACTTGGCCACTGAGAGTTTTTGCTTGAGCTCAGGCGACACCTTCGACGCGTCCAGCTTGCCGCCGGACTTGAGCGCCGTGTTCACGGCCTGCTTGACCGCTTCGGCACTGAGTTTCGAAGGCGCTTGATCAGCCAGGGCGCAGGCCGAGACGAAGCAGGAGGCCATCATGGCCGCGCCCAGCATAAGGGCTTTTTTCGATTTCATTTTTTATCCATCCATAGTTAAAAAATAGAAGCTCAGGTGATCGGCGACATCCGGTCACCTGGGATGGACTCTAGGACAATACTGGTTTTATGTACAGTAGTTTTTTTCTAAGAGTTGGTTGACCGTTCCGAGAGGGCCAATCAATCAGCTAGTAGCCCGTCATCTCCAGATACCCCACCCCACCGTCGAACTTCACCGGCCCCTCCCAATAGGGAATGCCCAGGTTCATCCACGCCTTCGAATTGACGGCCTCGGGGGTGATGTCCAGGTGCTTGCCGGGGATTTTCAGCGACCAACGCGTGGGAATGCTGCGCCCGTCAATCTCGGTGGTGGTCAGCGGCGCCAGTTGGATATCCGCGTTGTGCAGCGTCTCGGTGCGTCCCTGGGCGTCGATCCAGGTGCCGGTGAGGTAGCCGCCGCCGTCCTTTTGCCGCACGCGAAACAGCATCAGTTGTTCACCTCGATCCAGGTGCAGGGAGAACCAGTCCCAGCCGGTCTGGTTGGCGGCCAGGGGCTGGCTGCTCCATTCGCGGTCGAGCCAGGCGTTGCCGCTGACCTGGTAGGTCTGGCCGTCGAGCGTGACGCTGCCGTTGGCGCTGAAGAACGGCTGGCTGTAGTAGTAGGACGCCTGGCCCTGGTCGGATTTGCGGCTGTAGCCGTTGTCGCCCTGCAGCACCAGCGGGCGACTGGAGGTCAGTTGCAGGTCGTAGGCGAACTGCGCGCCACTGGCCTTGAGTTGCATATCGGCCAGGGCGTTGGCGGCGCCAGGGCGGGTGGCGAAGTTCCAGTCATCGATCCAGGCGTTGAACGGCAGCGCCTGCGCCCCGGCCTGGCCGACGCCGCCCCGGGCGAAGCGCTCGGCGGCGTAGTGGCGGATGGCGGAGGTGACGGCGGCATGGCCGAGCCAGATCGTGGAGTCGCGCCAGCCCGATTGCGCTGGCCCGGCTTTCACGGCATTGCGAAACAACGTCCACTGCACGCCGAAGGCATTGCCCTGAGCGTCCTTGAGGTTGGCGGTGACGTACCACCATTCGATGCGAAAGCCTGGATGTGGGCCGTGGTCCTCGGGGAACGCGAACACTTTGCCGGGCACCACCTGGACGAAGTCGGCGGCATCGCTGCCAAGGCCGGCAAAGCTTTCCTGGGGTGCGGGGGCTTTATCGCATGCGCTCAGCAGCAGCAACAGCGCCAGCCCCAACGCTTTAATCTTCATGGGCAAACGTCCTCAACAAATCCGCCGGGCGGCTGCGGTACAGCTGCCACAATGGCCAGGCCGACGCCAGCAGCGTGGCAAGCATCGCCAGGCCCATCAACTGCGCCAGTTGCCAGGGGAACACCTGCAATGGCAGGCGCCAGCCAAAGGCTTGCACGTTGATCACTGCATCCAGGCACCACGCCAGCAGCAGCCCCAGGGGCAACGCCAGCACCAGGGTAAGCACCGCCAGCAGCCAGGTCTGGCCCAGGTTGAGCAGCATCAGTTGGCGACGCGTGACCCCCAGCGCCCACAACGGCGCCAGTTGGCCGAGGCGACTCTGGCTCTGGGTCAACAGGCTGATGAACAGCGCCACACCCGCCACGCCAAGGGTCAGGCTGTTCAACGCGGCGGTGGCGGCGAAGGTGCGCTCGAAGACCTGGCTGGACCACCCCTTCAGTTGCTGTTGATCGATGACGCGGCTGTCTTCCAGGTCGAATTCACGCTGCACGTCCCGCACCAGCGGCGGCACATCCTGGGGTGCCACGCGCAGGTTGAAACGCACCGGTGACAGCGTCGGCCAATGCGCCAGCAAGTGCTTGGCGTTGACCAGCAGATGACCCTTGGGGTTGCCGTAGTCGGCGTAGATGCCGACGATTGTCGGTGCCCACGGGCCCTGGGGCGTGGGGACTTGAACGCTGTCGCCCAGGCGCACGTTCAAGCGTCGCGCCAATTGCTCGCTGAGCATCACGCTGTCGTCCTGCAGCAAGCGGTCCCAGGGCGCGCTTGCCGCCTCCAGCAGCGGCCAGTGCTGGCGATAGGTGGGGTCGTCGACCACGCCGAACACCTCCGCCGGCCAGCCTTGCAACTGCACCGCGACTTGCCAGCCGGGCAGCACCGCGCGCACCCGTGGTTGTTGCGCCAGCCAGGTTTGCAAGTGCTGCGCCTGGGCCGGATTTTGCGGGTTGAGGTACAGCTCGGCGGTGAGACGCTGCTCCAGCCAGTTATTGAACGTGCTGCGAAACCCCGACGTCATGGAGCCCGCACCGATATTCGCCGCCAGGGCCAGCAACAATGCCATCAAGGCCAGGCTCAGGGCCGGCAATTGCTGACGGCAGTCGGCGAGAAACCATTGGCCCAGCACCGAACGGCTGCGTCCCAGCACGCCCTTCAACACCCCATTGAGCAGCACCGGCAGGCCGAGTGCGGCGCCCAGCAGCAAGGCCGCCATCAGCACGAACCCGGCGGTCAGGCTGTTGCCCCAGACCAGCGCCAGCAGCGCAACGACCAGCGCCACGCCCGCCACCCAGCCCTGGCGTCGCAGCCAACGCCCGTGGGCTTCGTGCCAGGCCTGGGCGTTGGCCAGCGCCAGCAGCGGCAGGCGTGCCGCGCGCCACAGGCTGCTGGCCCCGGCGAGCAACGCCCCCAGCAGGCTCAAGCCCAGGCCTGCCAGCCACCACCAGGGGCTCAAGCTCAGTTGGCCGGCGACTTCGGCGCCATAGAGGCCGCGCAAGCTGGCCGCCACATCGGGCAGCAACAGGCTGGCGAGCAGGTAACCGCTGGCAACGCCGAGCACGCCGCCCAGCAGCGCCAGGAATCCCAGCTCCACGCCCAGGCTCAGGATCAGCAGGCGTGCGCTGACCCCGCAGGCACGCAAGGTGCGCAGCAGGCCCCGGCGCTGCTCCAGGGCCAGGCCAATGGCCGCATGCACGATAAACAGCCCCACCACAAAGGACAAAAAGCCCAGGGCGTCGAGGTTCAGGTGAAAGCTTTCGGTGAGGCGCGAAAGGTTGTTGTCGTCGCCCTGCTTGAGTTGCAGCCCGGCAGGTGGCGTGGGATGACGGGCGGCGAAGGTGTTGTCCAGCAGCAGGCGCGACAGCCGGCCCTGCATGTCGAGCAACGGTTGGGCGAAACCGATATCGGTGAGCAGCATGCCGGGGGCCATGTCCGGCTGCACTTGCAGCGGCGGCAGGCGTTGCCCGTTGGCCGTCAGCGGTTGCTCGCCTTCCTGCAGGCCGAGCGCCTGCAAGGTTTGCGCGGCAATCCAGGTGCGCCCCGGCGCGTCGAAAAACGCCAGTATCTGCGCCTGGCTCAAGCGTTGCCCCGCCACGCTGCCGCTGCCGGGCAACGACACCGGCTCGATGCCCATCAATTGCAGACGCTGCTCTTCATGCCCCTTGAGCACCACCCGCCCCTGCACCACCGGTGACACCGGCCACCCGGCACGGCGCAGTTCGGCGAACACGGCTTGCGCGAAGCCGGCACCGTCCGGCGCACCCAGGCTGGCTTGCGGTTCGCCGCCGATCAATTGGCTGGCCCGCGCGTAGCCGTCCCGCGCCTGACTGTTGAGGGCCTGCACCCCGGTCAATAACGCGGTGGCCAGCCACAGGCCGGTCAGCACGCTGAAAAACTGCACCGGGTGGCGCCGCCAATGGCTCAACAGCGCACGCAGCGCCCAGTAGAACATCGTCATCTCAGCGCGGCTCCATCGGCACGACGCGGCCGTGATGCAACACCACTTGCCGATCCAGGCGTGCGGCCAGGCGCGGGCTGTGCGTGACCATCAACAGGCTGGTGGGGCTGTCGCGCAACAGGTCGAGCAACAGTTGCAGCACCTCATCGCTGGTGGTTTCGTCAAGATTGCCGGTGGGTTCATCGGCCAACAACAAGCCTGGGCGCGACGCCAGTGCACGCCCCACCGCCACCCGCTGTTGCTGGCCGCCGGAGAGCTGTTCCGGGTAACGCTTGAGCAAATCGCCCAGGCCCAGGCGCTCCACCAACTGCGCCTGCCACTGCGCATCGAACCGCCCGGCCAGGCGCGCCTGGAACGCCAGGTTGTCCTCCACACGCAAACTGCCGATCAGGTTGAACTGCTGGAACACCAGGCCGATTTCGGTGCGCCGCCACTGGGCCAGTTGCCCTTCGTTGAGGCGATCCAGGCGCTGGTCGCCGATCAGGATGCTGCCGCCATCCACCCGATCCAGCCCGGCCACCAGATGCAGCAACGTGCTTTTGCCGCTGCCCGACTCGCCCATCAGCGCCAGGCTGCTGCGTGCCCCCAGGTGCAGGTCGACACCCGCCAGGACAGTCAGCGGGCCTTGGGGGGTGGCGTAATTTTTAACAACACCTTCTACCTGCAACATACGAACGCTCGGGTTAAGGACTGCAAACGAGAATAACGGCTGATGGACGTTCCCACGCAATTTTTTCACATTGATTTCACCGCCTGCCCACTCCGAACACTTTAAATTCCCCACCCTCGCAGTACTAACAGACAACTTTAAAGTTGCCCCACGCGTTGCTTCTTAATACCCGTATGTTCAGCTGAAAGACAGCAGCCTTGTGACAGGCTTTTGCTCCACCAGGAACATCTGCCGTATGAGTTGCGCCGGTCTTTTAACAACAAAACAATTACGTGTACCTATGGTGAACAGCGTGGCAGACATTACCCTGAGCAAACCCCGAAGGGCGAGGTTACAGCGCCTGAGAAAATTCCGCGTGCCGGTGGCGGGCGTCATCGTATTCGCCCTGCTGCTGAGCGCTTTTTTATTCTGGCCAAGGTCACCGCAGGATCTGGGCACAGGCAACCGCCTGGTCACTTCCGGGGTGCTGGCCGGTTGGCGCAACGGCGACCTGATCGTGCTGGTGCGGCATGAAGAGCGTTGTGATCGCTCGGACAATCCCTGCTACGGACCCGCCGACGGCTTGACGGTCAATGGCACGCAACGCGCGGCCGCCCTGGGCAGCGCCTTTCAAACACTGGGCATGGAGCGCACCGACGTGCTCAGCAGCCCCACCACGCGCACTGCGCAAACGTCGTTGTTCATGTTCGGCAAGACCGAGCTGTCCCCCGGCCCCCTCGCCATCTGCGGTGACGCCATGGGCGAAGAAGCCCTCAGCCATAAACAGGCGGGGCGCAACCTGATGCTGATCACCCACAGCGCCTGCATGAGTGACTTGCAGGAGGCCCTCGGCTATCCCCATGCACGGGCTGCCGAGTACGGCAGCGCCGTGTTCGTGCAGGTATTGCCCGACGGCAAACTCAAAGCCATCGGCACTATGAAAAGTCAGGAATGGGCGGCCGCACTGAAACAACTTTAAATACACTTTTTTACATATTGTCGAGTAGTGCGTTCAGCAAAACGACAGCCCGCGTCTGGCATGTTAAGCGCGCCTGTTAGTTCAGGACGCCCCAACTTTTCTGATGAATCAGTGATTATCTTAATGTTCGACGCCGTTGATTATTCAAACTTCGCGCCTGCCCCTGAACATCAAGCAGCGAGGTGTTCATGACCCGATTGAAGCCCTTGCCGGTGCTGGTGCTTGGCCTGGTGATTTTCCTGGTGCTGCCGTTGGGTTCGCACGGTTTGTGGACCCCGGATGAAACCCGCTACGCCCAGGTCAGCCAGGAGATGCTGATAAGCGGCAACTGGGTGGCGCCGCACTTCATGGGGGTGCGTTATTTCGAGAAACCGGCTGCGGGCTATTGGCTGATCGCCCTGGGCCAGGCCGTGTTTGGCGAGAACCTGTTCGGCGTACGTATCGCCTCTGTCCTGACCTCAGCGTTGAGCGTGCTGCTGGCCTACCTGATGGCCCGCCGCCTGTGGAACGACCCGCGCAAAAGCTTTGCCTGCGCGTTGCTCTACATGAGTTTTGGCCTGGTGGCCGGGCAAGCCGGGTATTCCAACCTCGATCCGCAATTCACGTTCTGGGTCAACCTGAGCCTGGTCGCGCTCTGGTTTGCGCTCGACGGCACCACGCCGCGCGCGCGCCTGGGGGCCTGGGCCGTACTGGGACTGGCCTGCGGCGTGGGCTTCATGACCAAGGGCTTTCTGGCGTGGCTGTTGCCGGTGCTGATCGCCCTGCCTTATATGATCCGGCAGCGCCGCGTCGGCGAGTTGTTGCGCTACGGCCCGTTGGCGATCCTGGTCGCGGTGCTGGTCTGCCTGCCGTGGGCGCTGGCGATCCATGGGCGCGAACCGGATTACTGGCGTTTCTTCTTCTGGCATGAACACATCCGCCGCTTCGCCTCGGACACTGCACAGCATGTGCGGCCAGGGTGGTTTTTCCTGCCGATCATGGTGGTGGCGTGTCTGCCCTGGTCCGGTCTGCTGCCCGCCACCCTGCTCAACGCCTGGAAACACAGGCGCGAGCCGGCCATAGCCTTTCTGGCCCTGTGGCTGTTGCTGCCCCTGGGCTTCTTCAGCCTGAGCAGCGGCAAGCTGCCCACCTACATCATGCCGTGCCTGTTACCCCTGGCGTTGCTGATGGGCCATGCCCTGATCGACCTGCTCAACCAGCGCAAAACCCGTGCGATCTTCATCAACGGCACGCTCAATTTCATCCTCGGCATGACGGCCATGGTGGCGCTGATTTACCTGCAGATCGCCAACCCGATCTACAGCAACAGCCACGCCGAAATGTTCAACCTGTCCCTGGCCTTTATCGTGCTGCTCGGCTGGATCCTGGCCAACCTGCTGCAAGCGATGCGCCCGTTGACGTTATGGGCGATGCCGGCCCTGGGTATCGGCTTGCTGGTGGCGCTGCTGCCGGCGAGCATGCCGCAGATCATTGCGGATAATGAAATGCCCGACCCGTTCGTGCTTGAGCATCTGGATGAACTGCAACACACCCGTGCTCTGCTGAGCAATGAACTGGGTTCGGCGGCGGCCCTGGCCTGGCGCCTGCGCCGGCCGCAGGTGGCGTTCTACAACACTGCGGGGGAACTGCGCTACGGCCTGGATTACCCGGATACGCAACAGCGCAAGGTCACCCTGGACAGCGTTCAGTCCTGGTTGAAGGATGCTCGAACGCAGGGTTCGGTCGGCGTGCTGATGCGCGTCAGGAACACCAGCGAACACCTTGAAGAAGGCCAACTGCCGAGCGGTGGCAAGCGCTACCGCAAGGGCAACCTGGTACTGACGATTTACCCCCAACAACCTTGATCCCCCTCACAGGAAAAGCCCATGCGCTTGTGCAAAACCGAACGCGGCGCCCTCATTTTATTGCTCGGCGTCTCGGCCTTGCTCCTGCTGCTGGGCCTGGGCAGTCGCGACCTGTGGGGGCCGGAAACGCGCTGGGCGAACATCGCCCTGCAGATGCTGCAAAGCGGTGACTACTTCGATCCGTACCTGAAGGGCGCGCCCTATTACGACAAACCCCTGCCCTCCTACTGGCTGATCACCGGTCTGGCCAACATCATGGGCGGTCTGGGTCCCTGGTCACTGCGCCTGTCATCGGTGATCGCGGCCTGGCTGAGCATCTGGCTGGTGTACCTGATCGGCGAACAGCTGTTTCGCAAAGGCACCGGACTGATCGCCGGCTGGATGCTCGCCACCACCTTCTACTTCCTGTTCTGGGCCCGGGTGGCCACCGCCGATGTGCTGACCGTGTGCGGCGTGCTGGCGGCAGTCTGGTGGTATTGGCGCGGGCCGGACGACACCCGGCTGGGGCGCTATACCGTGTTCTTCCTGTTGCTGGCGGCAACGTCGCTGTTCAAGGGCTTGATCGGGTTCGTGCTGCCGGGGCTGGTGCTGCTGCCGCATCTGCTCAGCCAGCAGCGCTACAAACGCCATCTCAACCCGAGGCTGGTACTGGCGCTGCTGATCGCCGGCGCGTTCTACGCGATTCCTTTCGTACTGTCCCATCTCTACGGCGCCCCCACCTACGGCGAGAGCGGCCTGCAACTGGTGTTTCGCGAAAACGTGGTGCGTTTCTTCGACCCCTTTGACCATATGGGCCCGATCTACACCTACCTGGTCTACCTGCCGGCCTACACCCTGCCGTGGGCACCGTGCTGGGTGCTCGGCGCATGGCTCGCCATTCGTCACTGGCGCCGTACACCGCCCAACGTGCGCTGGCTGGTGTGGGGCCTGGGCCTGTTGTTCGTCTTCTTCACCGCCAGCGGCAGCCGACGCAGCTACTACGTACTGCCCCTGGTGCCATTTGCCCAACTGCTCGGCGCCTGGTGGCTGAGCGAACGCCTGCACCAGCAACCGGCCCGGTGGCCACGCTGGCAAAAAGGCTTCGGTATCGCCGCAGGCCTGCTGCTGTTGGTGCTGGGCGTGATCTACCCCTGGAGCACCGGCAACGGCGGCGTCACCCGCTTTGCCGAGGATGTAAAAGCCCAGGCCGTGAAAAGCGCACCCTGGAACCAATGGCAACTGGTGCTGGTGGAAGTGGACAACAAACTGCCGATGTACCTGCAAAACGGCGGCAAGCCGTTCTACTACGTCAGCGAGAACCAAGACTTCCCGCGCCAGGGCGACAGCGCCGCGTTCATGGCCTGGCTGGAAAAAACCAGCGGCCAGGGGTTCGATCCGCAACACACGATTATCGTTGCGCAGTACTCCAGGCAAGACCCCCAGCCGTTGGCATTTTTGGCGGTTGATCATCAAGTGGTCACGACGCAGCCGGACAATGGCGAGCGGTTATTCAAGAGTCGGTCGGGGGGGAGCGTGGCGTTTATTCCCGATGGGCATTGAGTGGAAGGGGGCTTGCCCCAATGCCAGTCACTCAAGGCTTTTTGTAGGAGCGAGCTTGCTCGCGAAAAACGTCAACGATAACGCGTGCTTTCTGAATGAACGCAGTGCCTGTGAGTTTTTCGCGAGCAAGCTCGCTCCTACAGACGGCGGTGTACGCTTAACTGTTTCAATGCCTGGATTCGGCGGCGGGTGAGACGCACGGCTAACGGCGTTCGACGGTTGGGAAGGCAACACCGTTAAATGTGGGAGGGGGCTTGCCCCCGATGGCGGTGGGTCAGTTGATGCATCCGGTGCTGACACTCCGTCATCGGGGGCAAGCCCCCTCCCACAATGTCCGCGTTTCAGTGCCTGGATTCGGCGGCGGTGGTTGAGATGCAAGGCTGACGGCGTTCGACGGTTGGGGAAGGCAACACCGTTAAATGTGGGAGGGGGCTTGCTCCCGATGGCGATGGGTCAGTTGATACATCCACTGCTGACACTCCGTCATCGGGGGCAAGCCCCCTCCCACAGTGTCCGCGTTTCAATGCCTGGATTCGGCGGCGGTAGCTGAGATGCATGGCTGACGGCGTTCGATGGTGGGGCAGGCAACACCGTTAAATGTGGGAGGGGGCTTGCCCCCGATGGCGGTGGGTCAGCTGATACATCCACTGCTGACACTCCGTCATCGGGGGCAAGCCCCCTCCCACAGTGTCCGCGTTTCAATGCTCAGATTCGGCGGCGGCGGTTGAGTTGGGGGATGGCGGTTTGCGCCACTTCCACCGGCGGCGCTTGCGGCACCGTGCGCGCCGCCAGTTGCGCCAATGTCGGCTGGCTGAACAGCGTCCGCGCATCCACCTCCAGCCCGGCCTTGCGCAAGCGGGCCACCAGGTTGACTGCCAGCAACGAATGCCCGCCCAGTTCAAAGAAGTGGTCGTGCCGCCCTACCCGTTCCAGCTTCAGCACCTGCGCCCAGATCGTGGCCATCAGGTTTTCCACCTCGCCCTGAGGCGCTTCATAGGCGCGGCTGACCACCGCTTCCAGCCCCGGCTCCGGCAAGGCCTTGCGGTCGAGTTTGCCGGCGGGGTTGAGCGGCAGGCTCTCGAGTTGCACGAAGGCGGCCGGCACCATGTATTCAGGCAGCTGTTCCAGCACATGGGCGCGCAACGCGTCCAGCCCGGGGGCCTGCTCGCGCAGGGTGAAGTAGGCCACCAGGCGCTCGTCGCGAATCAGCACCGCCACTTCGCGCAAGGCGGGATGAGCGGCCAGACGCGCTTCGATCTCGCCCAGCTCCAGGCGCACGCCGCGCAGTTTGACCTGGAAGTCATTGCGCCCGAGGAATTCCAGGTTACCGTCCGGCAGGTAGCGCACCAGGTCGCCAGTGCGATACAGCCGGTCGCCGGCAACGAAGGGGCTGTCGATGAAGCGTTCGGCAGTCATCTCGGCCAGGCCCAGGTACCCACGGGCAACCCCGACGCCGCCGATGTGCAGTTGGCCGCTGATGCCCATCGGCACCGGTCTGTCGTGGTCATCCAGTACATACAGGCGGGTGTTGTCGATCGCCCGGCCAATCGGCAGTTGCAGCGCGGGCACCGGCGCGCCCGGTTCCAGGGTCCACGCGCTGCTGTCCACCGTGGCTTCGGTGGGCCCATACACGTTATGCAAGCGCACGCCAGGCAAGCGCGCCTGCACCCCGCGCGCCAGGGCCTCGGTCAGCTCGCCACCGCCGCACAGTACGTCGGTCAGGCTGGTGCACAGGGCTGACGCTTCCAATTCGAGAAACTGCTGCAACATCGCCGGCACGAACTTGATCACGCTGATGCGCTGCTCGCGGATTACCTGCGCCAGGTACGCCGGCTCGCGATGCCCGTCGGGTCGCGCCAGCACCAGGCGCATGCCCTGGGTCAGCGGCCAGAACAACTCCCACACCGAGCCGTCAAAGCTGAACGGCGCGCGTTGCAGCAACGCACCACCCGCGGTCGGCGGGCACAGCCGGGAGCCCCAGTGCATGAGGTTACCCAGGCCGCGATGCTCGATCATCACGCCCTTGGGGGTGCCGGTGGAGCCGGAGGTGTACATCACGTAGGCCAGGTGGTCGACCGTCAAACCCGGGACCGCGGGGTTGTCGGTCGGCGCCTGGTGCCAGGTGCAGTGGTCGAAATCGATCATCGGCACCGCCACATCCTGCACACAATCACGGGTGGCGGCCTGGAGCAGCAGCGCCACCGGTTGGCTGTCTTGCAGCATGTAGGCCAGGCGTTCGCGGGGATAGCCTGGGTCCAACGGCACATACGCACCACCGGCCTTGAGGATCCCCAGCAAACCCACCACCAGGTCCAGCCCGCGCTCGACGCACAGCGCCACCCGCGAATCGGGCTTTACACCCTGCTCGCGCAGGTGAAAGGCCAACTGATTGGCGCGTTGGTTGAGTTCGCGATAGGTCAGTTGCTGCGTGCCTGCCTGCACCGCGACGGCATCCGGCAGTTGCCGCGCCTGGGCCTCGAACAGCGCTTGCACGGTGAGGGTTTCGGGATAGGCGGTGACGGTGGCGTTGAAGTCCACCAGCAGCTGTTGCAACTCGCTGGGGGGCAGTACCTGCACATCGCGCACCGGGGTGGTCGGCGCCTGTTCCAACGCCTCGACCAGAGCGCCAAGCGCGGTGGCGAGGTAACCCAGCACGCGCTCGGCCCCCACTGTACGCGGCGCCTTGGCCTTGAGCCGAAAGCCGCTCGCGATGTCGTCCACCGTGAGCATCAGCGGATAACTGAGGATGTCCTCGCTGCTGAGCAAGGCGATACCCGGCACCAGGTTCAACGCCGGCTCGGCGCTGGTGTGACGGTAATTGAGCAGGCTGTTGAACAGCGGCGCGGCGCTGCTGCAACGCTGGGCCAGGGCCAACGAGGCTTGCTCATGCACGAGCAAGGCGCTCAGTTGCTGATGGGTGTCGCTCAATGCGTCTGCCACGCTCTGCCCGGCCAGGCGCACGCGCAGCGGCAAGGTGTTGATAAACATGCCCAGGGCACGATCCGCGCCCTCGCCCGCTTGCAGGCGACCGAGCAACACCGTGCCGAACACCACGTCTTCGCGGCCGGCCACGCGGCTGAGCACCTGCGCCCACGCGAGGTGAAACAGGCTGGCGGCACTGACCCCAACCGCGCGAGCCTGGGCACGCAGGCGTTGGTTGAGTGATGCATCGAGCGCCTGCACGCACTCTTCGATTTCAGCGCGATCGGCCTGGCGCTCCAGCAAGCCGAAGGCCAGCGTCGGTTCATCCACGTCCGCCAGGCGCTCACGAAAGAACGCCTCGTGGGCCGCTTGCCGCTGTGCTGAACGGGTCTGCGCGACCACGTTGCGGTACGGCACCGGCATCGGCAACTGCGCCTGTTGACCGAGCAGATGGGCGCGAATTTCGTCCACCAGCACGGTGGTCGAGGTGGCGTCGTTGACCAAGTGGTGGAAGCGCAGCCTGGCCACCCAGCGCTGCTGGTGCGGTTCTTCGGCGTAGTCCAGGGCCATCAGCGGCGCGTGGCGCAGGTCCAGCGGCCGGGCGGGGTCACGCAGCGGTTCGAACGGCAACTGCGCGTGCCGCCACACCACCTGCATCGGCTGTTCAAGGGCATCCCACACCAGGCTGGTGCGCAGGATGTCGTGACGGTCGATCACCTGTTGCAGCGCCTGGGCAAACGCGTCCAACTGCTCGCGGCGCGCAAAACTGAACATCGCATGCTGCTGGTAGGGATCGCGCTCATCGGTGATGTGGTGATAGAGCAAGCCTTCCTGCAACGGCGCCAGCGGGTAGATCTCCTGCACATTGCCGGCGCCACCGGGGATGCCGGCGACGATGCGGTCCAGGCTGGGCTGGTCGAGGTCGGCCAGGGCAAGCATGTCCGCCGTAATCTGCGTGCAACCGGCCGGGATGCGATTGGCCGGCACCGCCACTTCGCCGCCGTCACTGGCCTCCGCCAACGCGGCCAGGGTGGGCTGGCCGAACAACACCTGCACATCGGCCTGCAGGCCCGCCTCGCGCATGCGCTGCACCAGCTGCACCGCCAGCAGCGAGTGCCCGCCCAGTTCGAAGAAATGGTCATGCCTGCCGACCTGTTGCACCTGCAGCAACTCGGCCCAGATCTGCGCCAGGGTGGTTTCGACGCCCTCGCGGGGCGCCTCATAGCGGCGGGTGACAAAGGCCGCCTGGGTGGGCGCCGGCAACGCCTTGCGGTCGAGCTTGCCATTGGCGGTCAGGGGCAACGCGTCAAGATGAACGTAGGCCGCCGGCAGCATGTAATCGGGCAGCGAGACGTGCAGATGGGCGCGAAGGGTTTCGATGTCCACCGGGTGATGCGCGATGAACCAGGCCAGCAATTGCCCTTCGCGATATTCCACCACGGCGGTCTTGATCGACGGATGCGTCGCCAGGGCCGCTTCGATTTCCCCCAGCTCGATACGCACACCCCGGATCTTCACCTGGTCGTCATTGCGCCCCAGGTATTCAAGGCTGCCGTCCGGCAGCCAGCGCGCCAGGTCACCGCTGCGGTATATACGGCCGCCGTTGAAGGGGTCGTCGAGAAAGCGTTCGGCCGTCAATTCAGGACGGTTCAGGTAGCCGCGCGCCACGCCCTGGCCACCGACATACAGCTCCCCCACGACGCCAACCGGCACCGGCCGTTGTTGCGCATCCAGCAGATAGATAAGGGCATTGGCGATGGGCGCGCCGATGTGCAGCGGCTGGCCGGCGTCAACGCGCCCGGAGGTGGCGACCACGGTGGCTTCGGTCGGGCCGTAGTTGTTGATGACGTCGAAGCGTTGCGCACGGTTGAACCCGCGCAGGCGGTCGCCGCCAATCAGTAAGGTGCGCAAGGTGGGGTGCGCCAGGTTCTGGCTGAACGCGTATTCGGCCACAGGCGTGGGCAGGAAACACACGTCCAATGGCTGGGCGCGCCACCACTGGAGCAGCGCATCGATATCTTCCGCGCCGTCATGGGCGGGCGGCAGGTGCAAGGTCGCGCCGACGCACAACGCCGGCCAGACTTCCCAGGCCATCGCATCAAAACCAAACCCGGCGACACTGGCGGTATGGCTGCCCGCGTGCAGGTCGAAGGCCTGGCAATGCCAGTCCACCAGGTTGGACACGCTGTGGTGCTCGACCATCACGCCCTTGGGCAAGCCCGTGGAGCCGGACGTGTAAATCACATAGGCAAGGTGGGACGGCGTCACTGCGACCTGGGGGTTGCCGTCGGCGCCGGGGTCGCTGGAGGCGTCCAGCGCAAGCACCGGCACACCCAGGGCCGGCAGGCGATGCAGCAGGTCGCGCTGGGTCAGCACCGCCACGGGCGCGCTGTCGTGCAGCAGATAATTCAAGCGCTCGGCGGGATGGGCCGGGTCTATCGGCACATAGCAGGCGCCGGCCTTGAGCACCGCCAGCAACCCGGCCAGGGTCTCCAGGCCGCGTCGCGCCAGCACCGCGACGCGGTCATCCGGCTGCACGCCGTGGGCCAACAGTTGGTGGGCCAGCGCATTGGCCTGCCGGTTGAGTTGCGCGTACGTCAGTTGCCGTGCCTGGTACACCGCCGCAACCGCGTGCGGCGTGCGCTCGGCTTGCGCCTCGACACGCCCATGCAGGGTCTGCGGCGCGGTGTTGGGTTGCGCGGTGGCATTCCATTGCTGCAACCGGGCCTGGTCCTGTGGCGTGAGCAACGCAAACTCGCCCACCGTCAGCGTCGTGTCTGCCAGGCCCTGCTCCAGCAAGCCGGTGAGGCGCTGTGCCAAGGCCTGCATGTCGCCCTGCTCGAAGTACGCCTCGTTATAGACGCAATGCAGGCACGCCGTGTCCTGGTAGCGGTTGCTGCGCAAGTGAATCGCCAGCGGCAGCGGCTCATGGTGGTTGGACACCTTGACCGCACGGGCCTGCACCTGGCCGTAGCGCAGGTCGTGGTCGTCCTGCTCGAACGACACCGACAGGTCGAACAACTGTCCGCGATCCGTACGCCGCAGGCCCAGCTCGCGGTTCATCTCGCTGAGGGGGAAGCGCTGGTGGCGCATGTCCTGCTTGAGCTGATCGCGCACCCCGCGCACCAGGTCTGCGAAACTCAAGTCTTCGCTGAACTGCAACCGCACCGCGCTGACCTGGGCGAACAAGCCGACCGTGGCGCGAAAGCGCGCGTTGGAGCGGTTGAGCATCGGCAGGCCCACCACCCATTCATTGCGCTGGCCGGTACGGGTGAAATACACGTACAGCGCCGCCAGCAACACATGGAACGCCGAAGCCTGGTAGCGGCTGGCCACGTGTTCCATGCGCTTGAGCAGCGCCACCGGAAAGGGTTGCACGCAGGTGTTGCTCGCGGCCTTGGCGGTGTGCCTTGGCGTGAGCAGCGGCTCGGGCAGCACCTGGTATTTGTCCAGCCAATAGTCGCGATCGCGCGCGTAGCGGGCCGATTGCCGGTAGCGCTGGTCAGTGTCGATGTAGTCGATATAGGACGGTGCCAACCCCTCCGGTTGCCGGCCGTGCTGCACGGCGGTGTACAGCTGGGCAAGGGATTGCAGCATTTGGCCGAACCCCCAGCCGTCAAGAATCAGGTGGTGGGCCTGGGTACCAAGGCGGTAATGGTCGTCATCGAGCTTGACCAGGAAAAAACCAAACAACGGTTCGCCGCTCATGGCGTAGGGCCGGGCCATTTGCGCCTGGATCAAGGACTGGGCGGCGGCCTCGGGGTCGGGCAAGCCGCAGAAGTCGTACTGCGGTACTTCCACCGTCCATTCGGCGGCGAAGGTTTGCCGGGGCAAGCCATCGGCGCCACTGTGCAGTTGGGTGCGCAATGCGTCGTGCCGCGCCACCAGCAACTCGATCGCACGCTGGATCAATGCAGGTTCGACGGCGCCGGCCAGATCGACGTAGCCGCCGATGTTGTACAACGGCGAATGACCCACGCGCAGCTGGTCGAGCCAGATGTCGTGTTGCGCGGCGGTAAGGGGGAAGCTGGCCGGCGGGCTGGAAAGTTGCGTCATAAGATCCTTCTCATGGGGGGTCAGGCACTGGCCGCGCAGGGTCGCCCATTACCACGAATTGAGCGGATTTGAGCATGGTCAAGCACAGGCGCCTGACACCCGAAACCCGGACATCCAAACGGATCGACAAGGGCTTGTCTGAGGGTTCATTGCTGAAACGATGAAAGCCATGTAGGAGATTGGCTATATCTGTCCGACGCTTAATTTGAAAAGTATTTTTAAATTTATGTATTTTCTTTATTTATCAGCATCTTAAGTATCTTTAAAGATTCGCCCCTCCTTTTCGTCTGCTGAATTATCTGCAGGAAACGTCGAATTAATGACGCGGATTTTATGGCAGCTTGTGTCCCTCGTTTCTGCTACATACGTAGGACAAATCGCTATGGCTAAATGAAATCTCGAACGCCGAGTTACGTTCAAGCAGTACGGAGCGCCCCGAACAGACCCAGGGCCTCCGTTGACGGTTTTCGATCAAGGATGAGATGGCTATGAGTCTGACCCCTAGTATTACCGACACCCAGAACCCACAGTTCTACGCCGAAATGGGCAAGCTCATTTCCAGCAGTGGCCAGGCCAATTTCGCCGCGAACATGCTGCACCTGGTGGACAAATGGATACCGGTTCATCTGGTGGACCTCAGCGAATGGAGCCTCGATGAGCTGCGCGACAGGGTGCTGAATATCAAGCTGCTGGGCAGTGCCGGGCTGAACGAAGACCTGCCCGCGCCCCAGACACTGCACGCGCTTGACGACCACCCGCTGCTGCGCCAGATGCTGCGCATGCAGGACCCGCTGCTGATCCAGATGAAAGCCAAGGCCGACAGCGCGCACCCGCGCGGCAGTTCGCACCAGTGCAACCTGGTCTCGCGCCAGGGCCATCGGCGCTGTGTGATTTCGTTCTACCGCCCGCCTGCCGAGCGCGGGTTTTCCCTGGCGCAGCTGTCGTTTCTCAAGTGCCTGTCCGAAACCTTGCTGCCGTTGATGGAGCGCCACGTGCAGATCCTGCGCCAGGCGCCGCACACCGAGGCAGAGCCTGGGCCCATCGGGCTGGAGCAGTCGCAATTGCAGCGTGAGTTCTACAAGCGCCTGGCGCTGAGCGACATCACCCTCTCGGCCCGCGAGCAGGAAGTTTGCCTGGGCCTGTTGACCGGCGGCACCGTGCCACAGATCGCGGAAAAACTCAGTGTGAAAAACAGCTCGATTGAAACCTACCTCAAGCGCGCCGCCGCCAAGCTCGGCGTAAGTGGCCGACACGGCCTGGCTAAATGGATGGTGGGCGCCTGATGCACAAATTGACCCTTGCCGCCGTTGGCGCAGCCTGGATGCTCGGCGGGTGTTCGCTGATCCCCGAGTATCAGCGCCCCGACGCGCCCGTGCCGACGCACTACCCCCAGGACGGGGTGTACCGCCAGGCGCAGGCCGGCACACTGCCCGCCACCGTGGACTGGCGCCAACTGTTCCACGACCCGGCGCTGGCGCCGTTGATCGACGCTGCATTGGCCAACAACCGCGACCTGCGGGTAGCCGCACTGAATGTGCAGGCCTTCCAGGCGCAGTACCGCATTCAGCGCGCCGACCTGTTCCCTGCGGTGTCCGCCACGGCCGCCGGCAAGCGTCAGAAATTGCCGGCGGGCGTGACCGGCACCGGCCAGTCGGCGATCACCGCCAACTACTCCGCCACCCTGGGCCTGAGTGCCTATGAACTCGACCTGTTCGGCCGCGTTCGCAGCCTCAGCGAACAGGCCATGCTGACTTACCTGGGTACCGAACAAGCGCGGCGCAGCGCACAGTTGAGCCTGGTGGCCAACGTCGCCAACGCCTACCTGACCTGGCGTGCCGACCAGGAGCTGCTGGCCCTGGCCGAGCAGACCCTGGCGGCCAACGATCGCAGCTGGCAACTGACCCGCCGCAGCAAAACCGCCGGCAAGGCCTCGGCGCTGGACGTGGTGCAGGCGCGCACGGCGGTGGAAAGTACCCGCGCCAGCGTGGCCCGCTACGGACGCCAGGTGGCCCAGGACCTCAACAACCTCACGCTGCTGGTCGGCGGCCCGGTGGACGCCAACCTGCCCGCACGCGCCCTGGCCGACGACCTGGTAGCCCAGGTGCCTGCGGGGCTGCCTTCAGACCTGCTGCAACGGCGCCCGGACATCCTCCAGGCCGAATACCAGTTGCAGGCGGCCAACGCCAATATCGGCGCGGCCAGGGCGGCGTTCTTTCCGTCGATCACCCTGACGGCCAACGCCGGCAGCACCAGCACGCAGCTCTCCGGTTTGTTCAAGGGCGGCGCGGGCACCTGGACGTTCCAGCCGCAAATCAATCTACCGATCTTCAACGCCGGCAGCCTGCGTGCCAGCCTTGATTACGCCAGGCTGCAGAAGGACATCACGGTGGCACAGTACGAAAAGTCCATCCAGACCGCCTTCCAGGAAGTCGCCGACGGCCTCGCCGCGCGCCAGACCTTCGACGACCAGCTGAACGCGCAGAGGGATTTCGTCGCCGCCAACCAGCACTACTATGACCTGGCCCAGCACCGCTACCGCAGCGGCGTCGACAGCAACCTGACCTTTCTCGATGCGCAGCGCGCGTTGTTCAATTCACAGCAGGCGCTGATTGTCGATCGCCTGGCGCAACTGGTGGCGCAGGTGAACCTGTACACCGCGCTCGGCGGCGCGTGGGATCAGCCCCCAAGCCTTGCAACTGCACGCTAGGGCCGCTTCAGACCGGCAGTTTGGGTATCACGGCCACGGGCGGCGTGTGCGGTGCGTTGTCGTTGTTCATCCAGGTTCTAAGCGTTGTCACTAGCGTGCCCAGCAATTTCAACAGCTCGGCCATTTCCAGGTCGCTGCGGTTGGATTTTAAAACCTGGCCAATCACATGATGGGCCGGCACCTGGCCAAAGCGCTCGAATTGATCAAGGGTTTTACCCGCCAGTGGAGAAGTTGCACCGTCAGCTGTGTTGAGCGTGACCATTGTGTATAGCCTCATTTAACGAAAGGATCGAAATCGCAGTGCGATCAAGGATGCATGACTTGCCCACCGTCACCGTCGGGCATTGAGTTCAACAAGCACTCATGCGTGGCCAGCCGGTAGGAAAGGTTCCTGATGCCAACGTGGGCGTGCGGTAACAACATCCTTCTACTTCAGCCGATTTCTATCGGAAAACTCCGCAAGCACGTACTGTCGTTCAGTTAAGGCTTTTGTAGGAGCGAGGGGGGCGCCTAGCTCTTGCTCGCGAAAAACCACAGGCGCCGCGTTCAATCAGGAAACACGCGTTATCGTTGACGTTTTTCGCGAGCAAGCTCGCTCCTACAGAGGGCGATGTACGCTTAACTGAACAGCGTGCTCCGCCGCCAAGGGTATTCAGCAAGCGGGAGACGCATCACGCTTGTCGGACCGCTCTTACGCAACTTTCGGGTTGCGTCCGATGAACCCCGCCGCTAACCTTCGCGGGTCGCTGCAAAATCAGCGAACGGGTGTGGTAGCCCAGTTCTTTCATAGACCCCAAAACGCTCGCGGGCGTTTTTTTGTGCGGGCTGCTTTGTGGCGGCTGTGCATGGGAGGCTTCGGCCTGCCGGGTTTCTATGACCGGTCTACCACCCCGTGTACAGTCGCCTCCTTACTTCGTGTGGTAGCGAAATGGAGGTGCTCATTCATAGGAGCCTCACCATGAAAAAAGTCACGCCCAACCCCCCGCCATCCCCCTCGGATGACAACCTGCAATTCCCCCCCGATGTCATCTTCTCCATCCGCCCCGGCCTCAGCACTGAAGCCGCCTTGAGCAATGCCAGCGAAATGCTGGAGTCAGCGACTGTCTGCGCATATAACTGCGCCGAACACGTGGACGGCGCCAGTCGCAAGCATGTATTGGCCGTGGTGCAGATGATCGAAATAGCGAAACTGCTGGTGGACGATGCGCTGAACCGGGAATGCTCGGTCGCCTGATCCGGAACGTGGGAGCTGCCGAGCTTCAGCGAGGCTGTGACAGCTCCCACATCGGATCTGCGACCGCGCCTGGCTACCCGATTCCCATCGCCAGGCTATAGGGTGAAAACCCCGCGAACTGCCAACGCAATGCCAAGGCCGCCGGACGCCGGATCACCTGTTCCACGGTCACCGTCCACAACCGCTGCGCCCCCTCGAACTTGGCCACCTGCGGCCCGCTGAGGATCAGCGAGGTACGCCCCGCCACGTGCAGCACATCCCCCGACTCGAAATCGATGAACAACAACCCCGCCACCGGATTGGCTTGCAGGTTGCCCAGTGTGTTGAAGAACAGGTTGCCGGCAAAATCGGGGATGGTCAGCACGTTGCCCTGCACCCGCACAAACCCAGTGTTCCCGCCCCGATGAGAAACGTCCACCGAACGCTCGCCGTGCAGGTCGACATAGCTGGCGACGAAGAAGGTGTCGGCATTGCGGATCATGTGCTGATCGGCGCCATCCAGGCTGTCGCTGCGCTCGGCCACGTTGGCGGGTTTGCGCGCAATCGTGTCGACCGGGCGCAGCTGGATATATTTGGGGCAGTTGCCGAAGCTGTGCACCACGTCGACCGCGAAGCCTTCGTGATCCACTGCGCCAATACGGCCGTTCATGCGATTGCGCCGGCGGGTGTTCAGGTCGATGCCAAGCACGCCGACGGCTGCGCCCGCCGTGATTCCCGCGCGTGCCGGATCGCTGTTGGAGGGCAGGCTGTCGATCTGCAACCGGTAAGGGTCAGGTGAATGCGCGAACCCGGGCGCGCCTTCGAGCATCGTCGCCCACGGGGTGCCCTGTTCATCCACCGCGCCCAGCACCAGGTACGGCAGCAAGGGATAGAAATCACGATGTTGCTCGGGCAGATGATCGCGTATCACCTTCGGGCCGATCACGGCCATGCGCTCGGCCGCGCCGGCACTGGCTTGCAGTTGCCGTTCGCCGGCATGCCAGGGGGATTGCTCGATTGAGTTCATGACGGCCACCTCTCGTTGGATAGCTGGATGCTGCGCCTAGGCTTACGCCGAGAGAATGACCACCCCAGGCAATCCACTATTACGCCAGCTGAAATGCCGGGTGGCCGCGCAATGCCGTTACACACTCATCGACAAAACTGCGCACGCGCATCGATGCATGGCGACCTTCGCGGTACACCACCTGCACCGGCACTGCAGGCAGCTCAAAGCCTGGCAATACCCGACGCAGCCGGCCACTTGCCAGGTGCTCGTGCACCGGATAGTTCAAGCACCGCACCAGCCCCGCACCCTGCACGGCCGCATTGATCGCACCTTGCACCGTGGCGCAGCGCAGGCGTGCACGGGCCTTGAGCTGAGAGTGCGCGAAGTCCCACTGCACCGGGTCGGCATCGGCGATCAGATGGTGCTGCCTGAGTGCGTCGGGGTGCAGCGGTTCGCCGTGGGCGGCCAGGTAGCCGGGACTGGCGCAGAGCACATGCCGCACATGCCCCACCGGTCGCGCGATCAAGGATGAATTGGGCAACTCGCCCACCAGCACCGCCACGTCCAGCCCTTCCTCGTGCAGGTTCGGGTAGTAGTCGTGGTAGTGGGCGACCAGGCGCACCAGCGGGTAACGCTGCATGTACGCGGCCAGTACCGGCGCCATCACATAGCGGCTGAACAGCAACGGCATGAATACGCGCAGATTGCCCTGGGCCTGGCTATGCAACCCCTTGGCCGACGCTTCGGCCACCTCCACCGCCGCGAGCAAGCGCACGCAGTCCGCCATGTAGGCAGTGCCGGCGTCGGTGAGGCTGACCCCACGGGTACTGCGCTGCAACAACCTCACCCGCAAACGCGCTTCCAGACGCGCAAGCGCGCGCACCAGGGTCGGGCCCGAGACCTGCGCCAAGCGCGCCGCCGCCGCCAGGCTCGGTTGCCCGGCCAGCGCCGCGAACAACTGCATATCGCGATAGCGCTCCATCAGCCGCGCGGCTTTTTCATCGGTTTCAGGGCCATGTCATGCCCCAGGCGCTCGGCCAGGAAATCGACGAATGTGCTGACCTTGGCCGGCACTCGCCCGTTGTTCTGGAACACCACTCGGATCGGCAGCGCGGCCGGCTCGAAATCCTGCAGGACAATCTCCAGCTCACCCGCCGCCACCGCTGCCGCGACCTGATAGGACAGCACCCGGGTCATGCCCCACCCCAACCGCGCCAGGGCGACTGCGGCATTGTTTGCAGTGACCGCCAGGCGCGGTTCGATCGGCACCGTCAGCGGCAGGCCGTCGTCGACGAAGGCCCATTCATGCACGCGCTGGCTGGCGGATGAGGCGACGATCTTCGCTTCGCGCAACTGTTCGGGCCGTTGGGGTCGCCCATGCCGCGCCAGGTAAGCGGGCGACGCGCACACGACCCGGCGCACTTCGCCCACTTCGATCGCCTGCTGCCCCGGCTCGGGCAGATGACCGATGCGCACGGCCACGTCGACACCTTCATCATTCATATTGACGACGCGGTCGACCAGCAGGGCATTGATGTTCACCTGGGGAAAACGGTCGAGATACTCCCCCAGCGCCGGCGCCACGAACAGCTCGCCGAACAGCACCGGGGCGGTCACGTTCAGTTGCCCGCAGGGGATCGAATAACTGCCCGCCGCCGCTTCCTCGGCCTCGCTCAGCTCGGCCAGGATACGCCGGCAGTCTTCCAGGTAACGCTGGCCGGCTTCGGTCAGGTGCAGGCTGCGGGTGGTGCGCGCCAGCAACTGGGTGCCGATGCGCTGTTCCATGGCGGCAATCGCCCGGGTCACGCTGGGCGGCGAGGTGTTCAGACGCCGCGCCGCAGCGGCAAAGCCTGCCTCTTCGGCCACCGCGACGAACACCTGCATTTCATGAAAACGGTCCATCGACACCCCTTGAGTATTACGCTGATTGCAGCCCCACCACCGTGCGCGGCATAGCGACGAAACCCGGCAATGCTTCAAGGCTGGCGAGCCAGGCGCGCACCTGAGCATAGTCGGCCAGCGACACGTTGCCTTCCGGCGCATGGGCCACGTAGGTGTAGAAGGCGATATCGGCAACGCTCGGCAGGTCACCGGCCAGAAAGCGGCTCTCGCCCAATTGCTGCTCCACCACGTTCAACAGGGCGTGCGCGTGGTTGATTGCAACGGCCGTGTCCACCTGGGCGCCAAACACCGTAGCCAGGCGCGCCGTGGCAGGCCCGGCATACAATTGACCGGCCGCTGCCGAGAGCCAACGCTGCACACGTGCCTGCCCGACCGGATCAGCGGGCAGCCACTGGCCGTTGCCATAGGTGTTGGCGAGGTACATCAGGATCGCGTTGGAGTCGGCCAGCACCGTGCCGCCGTCGTCAATCACCGGCACCTGGCCGAAGCGGTTGAGGGAGGCGAGGAATTCGGGTGTTTTGTGGGCGCCCTGCTTGAGGTCCACCAGGATAAATTCCATGGGCAGGCCCAGCAGGGACAGCATCAGTTCGACCCGGTGGGAGTGGCCGGACAGGGGGAAACCGTACAGTTTGATCGCAGGCATGACGAACTCCAGGGCGTGGTCGACCGAGTATTCGTGTCGATGGCTGCAATGTTCTTATGTGCCAACCGTCAATGGAATGGCCAGATTTCACAATCCAGCATTTCATAAAATGAAACAGTAACGCACTCCCCACTCTATGCCGCTACCTGGCAGCCAGATAAGCGCCCTGCAACTCAAGTGTGCGAATGCTGCGGTAATCCGCCTCGATCACTGCCGGGTCGGGGTGTACCAGATACACCGTGCCGGGTTGGCTGAACACATCCTGAGTCACGCCTATGCGCTGGCCGTTCTCAACGTAAAACACGGCCTCGAAGAACGACTCAAGTTTGAGCAGTTCCCTCAAAAATACGTCCTTTTCGAAATAGCCTTCCGAGCGGTTGATCAAGCAGACATTGTAGGTATGTTGCAGACGCTGGTAACCCGCCTCACCCGCTGAACGCTGCTCAAATGCCGCAGGTTGCATAAGGGATAGAACCACAGCATCAATCTGACCCAGGCCAGTGGTCAGCTTTGAAACCCCGGGTCGAAGAATACCGTCAGTGCGAGCAGCGATTTCCACCAGTTTCGGACCGTCCTCGGTGAGCATGACCTCTGCATGGCTGGGACCGTTTCGAATGCCCAGGCACCGCACCACGGCTCGCGTGTAGTCGACAAGAATTGAATAAACGGGCGTGTCAGGCCCAATCAGTTCGTCAATATCGTAGAGAATGCCGCCGCTCGCCGTTCGCTGTTTTCGGTAACGTACGACCTCGGTGACAAGCTGTCGGCCGTTGAGTGAGACCATATTGACCACATACTCCCTCCCCGCCAGGTACTCCTGAATCAGCACCTGCGTGTTCGGAATATTCAACTTGTTGGTCGTCCCCAGCAAACGCTCGACAGCAGCTTTGCAGGCGTACATATCTTCACAGATGAACACACCATCGGCGCCTGCGCTTTCAAGCGGCTTGATGACCACAGGGAAGCGTCCATGCTCATCGATCCAGTGTTGAACAGGCTCCCAGCCGTCAGCAACGAACTGCCGCGCCGCAGGCAGTTGCGCCTGGGTTATGCACTGAATCATTTCGTACTTGTTTCGACGTGCATTGGTTTTATCGAAGCGATTGCGATAAGGCAGTTGCAATTGTTCGTTCAACCGGTCAGCCAGCAACACACCCGTTTCTGCACCTGCAAGAATGAACTGCGGTTTGAAACGCTGGAGTTGCGCCAAGGTCATTTCAACGTCACGATTGACGATCATCCGCTCATAGAGCGCACAGTCAAAACCCTTGTAATAGTAGCTGTCCAACGTATCGGATGAGGCCACATGCACCAGTACACAACCTTCATCTTTTAATTGCTTGGCCAGGAATTTCCCGGATGAAAACCCATCGACCATCACCACTCTCATAACGCCTCCCTTTTCAAGGCATGCAGCGATCTACCCAGCAGCAGCAAAACAATCACAATCACCGCGGCGACGCTGGCGACGGAGAATTCAACCCTCGCATCCAAGTACTGGAGCAACAGGACGAATACAGGAAGCGTCAGCAATACCAGCGAAACGTGAATAGGCGTGAGGTAATAGATAGTTTTCTGGATCAGGTAAATGGGCAGCAAATGCCCTAACACCACCAGCACCACCAAAGGCGGAACCCACTCCCGATCGAGTATGAAACTGCCTCCCGTGGCAGGAATTGCAACGGCACAAACACCAACCATCGCGATGTTTCTGATACCCAGAATTTCGTATACGGTCCATTGACGAGCGAACATCTCCTTGGAAAAAACCGTGTACATGACCGTGCCCAATGCGCACGCCAACACGCTGGCGATACCCAGCGCCCGCTGGCCATCGGTGGTAGTCACGACGCCGCTGTCCCCCACAAAGGAATTGAACAACATGACCGCCACCGAGACGAGCACGAGCCATGAAACCAGCGCGTCCGCAAGAGCGACCTTGACGCCACGTTTGTTGAACAACGAAATAATCAACGTCAGCGCCGGGCCACAGGCTACCGACGCTACGCCGACTACCGCAGGTTCCAGATAGCGCAGTGCGTAGAACAATCCGCCCCAATTGAGCAGTACCGCCAGATTGACGATAACGATTAATCGCCATTGAGCGCTTAGTTTCGAAAACAGCGAGCGCCTATTTCGATAGAGCGCCCAGGCACCAAAAAAACAGGCCGACGTCATGAAACAATAGAAGACAACGTTCAGCGTACTGATCGACTGTGTGATCAACGCAACGTAAACGTCGAACGCTGCGCTAATCAAGCAAAATACCAAGCCGATGATTATTCCTGTCCGCTGCATTAACATTTAGCCACCCACGTGCTGTCGATTGTCCTCATTCAATATCTTTCATACTCAAGCCTCTGCACCGTTCGCGGTAGTCCTAGACGCTAGCAAATCATTTGCAAAAATAATAGCTAGCAAAACGGATAGGTAGCAACAGCCGAAACGCCAACTTATCAATCCAGGAAATATACGTAGGAACTTTCCTTCAACACTCACTGGAACTACGTAGCAGTTAAATAACTAACACATAAAAACAAGAACTTTCCTACAAGCCTTTAACTTACAGGAGCAATTTCAGCCAATTCAGGTGAGTTCGTCCAAAACGCGCGATTTTCTGCCCGTGCGCTGGCGGATGAGGTGCCTCTGTGACGGCAATGGCGCGGCAGGCACAGGAAGGCTGGATAAAAAAATTCAAACTATCGCCCCTCCCATCGTTCACACCTTCACGTGCAACGCAATGTAGGAGGCAACATGCAATACCGACAACTGGGCCATTCCGGCCTGCTGGTCTCGGAAATCATCCTGGGCACCGTGCCGTTTGGCGGTCGTGCCGAGTTCGAGAAATGCGGCGCGGTGGACGTGCCCCAGGCCAGGCGCATGTTCGATATCGCGTTCGACGCCGGGGTGAATATGATCGACACCGCCGACCTGTACTCCCATGGCCTGGCCGAGGAAGTGGTCGGCAAAGCCCTGGGCGACAAGCGCAACGACATCTTGCTGGCGACCAAGGGCCGCAGCCCGGTGGACGAGAACCCGAACAATTCCGGCTCGTCGCGCTACCACCTGATTCGCGCCTGTGAAGCCAGTTTGAAGCGCCTGGGCACCGACCATATCGACTTGTACCAACTGCACAACTGGGACGGTCTGACGCCCATCGAAGAAACCCTTGAGGCGCTGCGCCTGTTGGTGGGCTCGGGCAAGATCCGCTACTTCGGCACCAGCAATTTCACCGCCTGGCAAATGATGAAGGCCTTGGGCAAGGCCGAGTTGCACGGCATGCTCAAGCCGATCACCCAGCAGATCTACTACACCCCCGAATCCCGCGAGGCCGAGTACGAGCTGCTGCCTATGGCGCTGGACCAGAATATCGGCACGCTGGTGTGGGGACCGATGGGTGAAGGCCTGCTGACCGGCTCGACCCGACGCGGGCATAAGCCACCGGCCAATACCCGCCAGGGCAGCGGCTGGCCGGAACCCTACGTGCATGACCAGGAACGGGCGCTGGATATCATCGAAACCCTGGCCGCCGTAGGCGACGAGCACGGTGTGTCGGTGGCGCGTACCTGCCTGGCGTGGCTCAAGGATCGCCCGGGGATCACCTCGCTGATTGTCGGCGCCCGCACCGAAGAGCATCTGCGCGACAACCTTGCGGCGACCGAGTTGAAACTGACCGAGGAACAATCCTCACGCATCGAGGCCGTGACGCGTCGTCAGCCGCTGTACCCGTACTGGCATCGCTTTACCGCCGGGATCGATCGCTTCGATCCGGCGGAACAGCCGTTCCTTGCCGAGCATCAAAAAACCATGGATGCGCGCAAGGACAAATAGCCCCTGCACGCAACAGATCAACAGGTGGGAGAGGCGTGCGCCCTCTCACCTTTGGTAAGGAAAATCGCTTTGATCGCGCAACTCATGATCGCCGCCCTCGGCGTCGTCGCTATCTGGTTCAGCCAAAGCAAACGCCTCAAGGTGCGCCGCTACGCCTGCCTGTTCGGCATGGCCGGGCAGCCGTTCTGGTTCTGGTCGTCGATCAATGCCGAGCAATGGGGCATTGTGCTGCTGAGCTGTTTCTACACGGTGGCCTGGGCCAAGGGCATCAAGACTCACTGGATTGATCGCAGGCCCGAAGAACCGGTCTGAGTTTGCAATCGGCCGCCACACTGCCTATATTTCCCGCCTGGCGCTCTCTACGCCACCTTCCGCGGAAAGGGCTGCGCCCAAGACATCACAGCTCGACCTCGTTTCTACGACTCCCAACCTTAAAGCGGAAAAGGTTTGTACAAGGAGCTCGTATGCCACAACGCCCTGTTGCTTCCACTACCAACGGCCGCCTCAACCTTGAGCAGCAGCGCAAGCGCGCCAAGGAACTGTTGCCGCACCTCAAGCGCGAGGACCCCAACGCTACCTTGTCCCAGGCCCAATGGCAGATAGCCAGAGGATTGGGCTTCAGCAGTTGGCCCAAGCTCAAGGCCCATGTCGACGCCCTGGACTTCGCCGCACGCCACCCCGACTTTATCGCCAGCGACGAAGCCCGCACCACCCATTGGCGCTGTGGCAACGACATCGCTCACAGCCTGCAGGTGGCGGGGTTCAGAGGGCAATTCCAGATGCTCACCGACCCGTTATGCATGGGGCCGGTGCGCGACCTGCCCGGCGATGACTACCAACCCCTGCGTGGCGCGTTCATCAGCCACGCGTTCGGTTTGAATGAAACCGAGGTGGCGCGGCGACTGGCCGACGAATATGCCCGGCTTGAACACTTGGCAACGGCGCAGCACAGCGTGTTGTGGTGCGAAGCGGATGCCTATGACCAGCTGTTTCTAATACGTGCGCTGGCCGGGCTGGAGCGGCTACCGCCCAAACTTGAACTGATCGAAGTCGACCGTATTCCCGGTGTGGAGCGGTTTATCGGCATCGGCCAATTGGCGCCCGATGTACTCGCCTGGCTGTGGCCCCAGCGGCGCCTGGTGGATGAGGCAGCGATCCAACTGGCCAAACAGGCGTGGGGGGCGTATTGCGACCCCTCACCCGTGCGCTGGGCCGAACTGGCTCACGGCAAGCACTGTGCCCTGCCCTTGCTCGCGCCGGCGCTGCTGCGCCAACTGCAGGAATTACCCGGCACCCGGGATGGCTTGTCCCTGACCGAACGCCTGGCCCTGGGCTATATCGCCGAAGCCGGCCCGGTGCAATTTGGCCAGGTATTCGCCGAACTGATGGCCAGGCGCGAACCGCTGCCGTTCCTGGGCGACATGATGTTTCATGCGCTGTTGCGACCGTTGATCGATGGCGACCAGCCGCTGCTGGTGGAAACCGAGACGCATCTGGAGTGGCCGCGACGGGAATTGGCGCTGACGGCGCTCGGTCTTGAAGTGCTCGACGCAAACGCCTATTGGCCTGACCACAGTTCACATGCGCGCTGGGTAGGCGGGGTCCGTATTGAACCGGGTCGGGCTCATTGGACGGTAGACGGGGATGCTCAGCCTGTTTGGCGAAGCGCCAGGGAATAGGCTTGCTCGTCAGGGAAGCCTTCCATAATGAGCTCGATGATGGCTTCTCTGTATTCACTTACATTTAACGGCAAGCCGGCTTTATTCGCCTGATAGTAAGCCGCCATGCGTTCGCGAGCCTGCGGCTTCTTGACCTTTTTTCGAGGTTTCACGGCACTCTCGGTCACTTCGACGAAACCTGCAAAATCTGTGGTTGCAGTATTCCAATCGTATGAGAAGACCTGCTCGCGCACAGCCACGGGATCGAAGTGACGAGTAAAAAAGCTTCCACATTCTCCAGTGCCTTTACTGATCACCAGCGACGTCAGGTCCGGCAACTCACGCTCATCGGTGAACAGCCTGACCACATCCAGTCGTCGCCCCGTGGATACCGGAATAGCATTTTGAACCACTTCGCTGTCGGGGTGCTCATGCTTGGCTCGATCGACCAACTCCGTATAAGTCAGACAATGCTTATGCTTGGCCAAGTCAACGAGAATCGGGTAATAGACGGATGCCAATTGCACGTCGATGAGCGTGACGTTTTCGTAAAGACCTTGTTGTGTGTCCATGATGATCCTGAGAAGCGCATGGTTTCCTTAAGTGGGGTAACATCTCACGCTTTGCGAATTATGGCTAATAGCCACTTACCCTAATCAAGGATGATCCTGTGCCGTTAAAAACCGCCGCCGAGCTGTGGAATAGCTTGAACTCAGGGGGCCGGCTGGCACCCAAGAGCCATGACCGACAATTCGTCGCGGATTTGCGTGCGCAATTGCACATACCTGCGTCACAGGATGTGGGCGCATACCTGAAGCAGCATGACGTCGACATATCCACGTTCCTGATTGCCGTGCTCAATGCCCTGCAGCCGTTCAGCATGATGCTCACTGACATCTACGAGATGTTCACTGAAGGAGGCGTATCGCGCAGTAATGAGCAACTCCTGATTGAGTTCGATTTTAATGAGGGCGATAAACTCTCATTCGATGCAGATGCGTTTCGCCGCGCGCGTAATGCAATTGAAAACCTGCACAGTGTTGTTGCGCAACGTGCTTATAAGCCCGAGGACTTGATTGCAATCAGCAGAGGGCTTCAGACGGCTTTTGCAGAAACACTCGGAATCGAACGAGCCAGGGCGGCCATCGCAGCTCCCATCGCGAGTAATCAAGCCACAGCCTGGATAAACAACGTCGACTGGCCTTACCAGACACCCGCTCCGCTACCCACGGGGGCGATCACTGATCCCCTCAGCCAGGCACTCCTGCCTGTCGCAACGATGGTCGACGAGTTATGCCGCCGCACCGGTCGCTACACCAGCCAGGGCGATCTACGCAGCGCCCGCAGGGATGACGAGCCACAGATGTCAAAGCGTGCTCCGATCAGACAATGGAGTGAGTCCACACTGGCACACGCGCAAGACGATCACATCGCGCGTTTCCAACTCTTGCGCATGCTTTGGTATTACCAGCGTGTGCCCCAGTCGCACCGTGGCGTCCTGGCAGACAGAGTCGAAGCGCTGGTTAATGCTCACTCAGAGTTGGTCGCGGCTAAAGCGTCGTACCATGATCTTGAGGATTTACTCGACCTGCCCATCTGGAAGCATCGTTCACAGCTTTACTCCATATGGCTGGTTACCTTGATCAAACGCGAGGTGGAACAAGGCGGTGAACGCTTTCAGTTGGTGGGGGTTAACAACTGCCTGACATTCGCTTTCAGCCCTACCCATGTCGCCAACTTGCATGTCGGCAACGACGTTCTCGAGCTGATGGCGGAGTTGCGCGTCGCGGCGCAAGGTATTGCCCTGATGGGAACCGGCCGAAAAGAAAATATTCAACCGGACTATTCACTGCTGCAGCGCCGAGCCGATGGAAGCCATCGCATCATTTATGTGCTTGAAGCCAAACAATACGCCAGGGCCAATACACGAAACTTCAATCAAGCACTGCGTGATTACGCAAAACTCAATACAGAGGCGCTGGTAGCGCTCGCAAACTACGGGCCTGTGCCGACCAGCCAACCTCAAAAGCTCCTTGAGCTGTGCCGGCAGGCAGGCGACGTAAACGTCAGCGAACGATGCGAGGCATTCGCCTGCGTCACACCCACCAATGCGGATTCGGCCCGTCAGTTACGCAAGCATTTGCGGCGGGCAATTACCGACTATGCCTTGCCGTTACCAAAGCTGATCGTCGATGTGTCAAGTTCGATGGCAGATGTCCTGACGCCTCAGGCGTACCGTGATTGGCCAAGTACTGCGCAGAGCATCAGTAACTCAGGCATGGAATTGATACTTGCCGACTCTTATCAGACAACGGTACGTTCAGGAGAGCCTGTCCGCCAGGCAATGCTCAATTTGTTCGAAACCGCCGTGCACGGCCCGTTGCAGGGCATTTACGACATCACCCGAGCCGAGCGCGGAGCCCTGATGCTGTTCACAGACCAAAGCGGCTTCCATGAAGTGATCAATTATCGCGACGACCTCGCCGGCATTATCGTCCTGCAACCGAATGCTTCATTAGTCATACACATGAATAAAAACCAAGAAAGCCTGTTAAGGCGGGCAATACAAAAGCTGATTGCACACTGCTCTATCGGTGAGTCTTATTGATTCAGTTCCCGCCCACTTCCCATTGCGAAACGACGCCATGCGTAAGCTGATCTTCGCCACTGCCTGTCTCTTGGCTAATACCCTGACAGGCTGCCAGCACACCCCACCGGCCAACGACCAACTGGACGCCGTGCTCTGGACCCAGACCTCCATCGAGCACGAGCTGATCTACCGTCAGCTCTTCGCCAGCGCCACCCGTCAACTGGATGTCGCCCTGGCCGATCCCGGCTGGGACGCGCTGCCCTTTCCTGCGCGAGATCTGACCGGCCTGCCGCCGGCCGTGGTAGTGGATATCGACGAAACCCTGTTGGACAACGTGCCGCTCAATGCCCGCGACATTCTGAACAACCAGGTCTATTCCTATGACCGCTGGAACACCTGGGTCGACCAGGCCAAGGCCCAGGCGCTGCCCGGTTCGGTGGCGTTCCTGCAGGCGGCCCGGCAAAAAGGCATCAAGGTCTATTACCTCACCAACCGCGAACACAGCCAGGTTGCGGCCACGGCCAGAAACCTGCGCCTGCGCGGTTTTCCGATTGAGAGCGATGACCAGATCCTGGCGGCCAGCACGCCTACCGGCCACTGCGAAAGCGCCGGCTATGGCAAGAACTGTCGTCGCCAATGGGTGGCCAGCCATGCGCGGGTGCTGTTGATGGCCGGTGATTCCCTGGGCGATTTCGTGCAGGCCGAACACAACACGCTGGCGGCCCAGCGCAAGGCGGTCCAACCCTATGTGAACTGGCTGGGGCAGCGCTGGTTCCTGCTGCCCAACCCTTCCTATGGCAACTGGTACAGCGCGCCCTATGGGGATAACGAGAAGTTGCCGTTCGAGCAAAAGCGCAGGCTCAAGCAGCAGGCGTTGCAGCTGCAGGAGTAACGGCCACCGGGTACTGCTTGCCGTAGCCCACCACGGTGATGCGTTTGCTCACACGGGTGATCCTCATGTTTTGACTCCTAAGCCTATTCAAGCCCCTCCCACATATGGATCGGGCTCGACACAAGACATCGATCAGCTCCAAGGCTGCTGCCGAACGCAGGCTTGAGGCCGTGGCCAACCGCTTTTCTGTGGGAGGGGGCTTGCCCCCGATGAAGGCCGGTCAGTGGGTGCATCAGTGACTGACATACCGCCATCGCGGGCAAGCCCCCTCCCACATTTGGATCGGGTACGACACAAGACATCGATCAGCTCCAAGGGCCTTTCTGTGGGAGGGGGCTTGCCCCCGATGAGGGCCGGTCAGTGGGTGCATCAGTGACTGATACACCCTCCCACATTTTGTCGGGATAGACACAAGATCCCGGTCGGCGCCGGGTGCGGGTAAATTTACTGCGCAGGCCGCAACAGCTGCATCTGCTGGCGATAATCATCCGTCACCTGCCGTGCCTGGCTGCTGCTGGTAATCACCCTGGGCGTGATCAACACAATCAATTCGGTGCGGTCCTTGGATTTGCTGGTGTTGCCGAACAACCAGCGCAAGCCGGGGATCTTGCCCAGGTACGGCACGGCACTGACGGAGTCCGCATTGTCCTGTTTGATCAACCCGCCCAACAACACCGTCTGCCCACTCTGCACGGCGACCTGAGTCGACACCGACCGTGTGGAAATACGCGGATTATTCGGCGTGTCATTATTCGACGACGGCTGATCCTGCGCATCACTGACCTGTTGCTGAATATCCATATACACCAGGCCACCCGGATTAATCCGTGGCACCACATCCAGAATCACACCCGTCTGCACATACTCCACACTGCTCAAGGTAGTGTCGGAAGCCCCCGTGTTTACCGTGGTCTGGCTGATAGGAATGTTATCGCCCACCTGAATCTGCGCCGGCTGGTTGTTCATCACCACCAGCGACGGCGCCGACAGCACCTGGGTGCGGCCGTTGGTTTCCAGGGCGTGCAGGGCCACTTGCAGGTTGGAGCTGACGAAGGAATAGAACAACGAATCCGCCGCCCCCAGCCCGGCACCGCCGCCGCCCAACGCGCCCTGGCTGCCGGCGGCGTTCGCCACCGTGGTGCTGGTGGAATTGCCGGCCAGGCGGCCGAGGTACCACTGCACGCCCAGGTCCAGTTCACCGGTGAGTTTGACCTCAAGGATGCGCGTCTCGATCTGCACTTGCAGCGGCGGATTGTCGAGGCGTTTGATCGCCGATTCGATCTCTTTCCACTGCACCGGGCGCGTGCGCACCAGCAGCTGGTTACTGCTTTTTTGCGCGGTGATGCGCGTACCGGCGTCGAGGCTTTTGGCCGGCGCGCCTTCGGTGCTGTCTTGCTCGACAGTGTCCTCGGCTTGTGGCTCCTGCTCCTCATCCTCGGCGGCAGGCTGGTTGTTATTCAGGTTATTGCTCAAGCCGCCAGGCGTGCTGCCGGACGTGCTGTTGGTGCCGGGCGATGACAGGGTCGCGGTGCGCAAACCCGGCGCGACCTTGGCCGGGGCGTCGTCCTTGATCGCGCCGCTGCCGTAGATCTGCCGCAGGTACTTGGCCAGGTCGGTGGCCTTCATGTTGCGCACGTCGTACACATACATCTGCGGCTCGTTGCCGCCGCCTTCGTCGATGGTGTGAATCCAGTCACCGACTTCGCTGAGGTACTGCGGCTGCGACGAGATCGCGACCACCGAGTTGGTGCGCTCGATCGGCAAGAACCGCACCATGCCCGCCAACGGCATGCCACTGTCGGGCCCGAACATTTTTTGCAGCTCGGGCATCAATTCGGCGACGGAGGCGCGTTGCAGGCCGAACACACCCACCGACATGCCCTTGAGCCAGTCCACGTCAAAGGTGTCGATGGTGTCCTGATAGTTGGCCAGCTCCTCCGGGGTACCGGCCAGGCTCAGCACATTGCGCGCCGGGTCAACCAGCAGAAAGGCATTCTCGCGGGCAAACGGTTTGAGCAATTTCTGCATCTCGGTGGCCGAGATATAACGCAGTGGAAACAGTCGCGCCGACAGGCCGTTGGACGGTTGCGCCACGCGCATCTGCGGCACCAGCTTGCCCGCCACCGCCTGGTTGGCCGGCAAAATCACATAGCGGTTACCCTGCTTGATCATGGCGTTGTCGGTCCACGACAACAGGGTTTCGAGAATCGACAGCGCCTGCTCCTTGTTCACCGGCTTGGAGGTGGAAAAGCTGACGTTACCCTTCACCCCCTGGGCAATGCTGTAGTTCTCATGCAGCAGGTCGCCCATCACGCTGTTGATCACCGCCTCGATCGGCTGGTCGGCGAAGTTGAACACGATGTCGCCGCCCGCCTGCGCCTTGCCGGCCGTGGCCGCTGTGGGTTGGCGCACGAACTGCTGATTACCGCGAATCAATTGGCGCTGGGGCGGCGTCTTGGCCTGGGGCTGGCTGCCGGCGACCGGGGCCTGTTCGCTGGCCGGGTCCACGGGCGGGCGTTGCGCGCCGGTGCCCTGCATCGCCTCATGCAACAAGGCCTCGTCCGGGTCCGGATGCTCGGGAAATGTGCCGCAGCCACCGAGGGAAACGGCGGTGGCCAGACAAAACACGGTGGTGCGCAAAGCGCCGGGGAATGTATCGATCAAGGGGCGGACTCGTGAGGAAGGGTAATCGGGGGTGTGGTCGACGGTGGCGGCAGGCGCAGGCCTCGCAGGCTCAGGGTCTGCGTGCGGCCGTCGAGGACAAAGCGGGCTTCGCGGGGTGTCAGGTGTTCCAGGCGCCAGCCGTTGGGCAGGGTCTGGTCCTGGTGGACTTTCAAGGGCGGGCCGTCCGCGCGTTTGAGCAGTGCGACGCGCAGGTCGCCGTCCAGTACGATGCCGGTCAGCGTCAGGCTCGACAGGCTGGAGACGGCGGCTTGGCCAACCGCGCGGTCAGGGCTGCGGTCAGGGCTGAACAGCGGCGCCTGCCAGGTGCCGGCGAGGCTTTCCAGGGTTGCGCTCGGGGCCACCAGTACCTTGGCCGTGGCGTTGGCGCGCGCATCCGGTTCGGGCGCCGGCAACCACTCAGGCGCATCGCCGATGCTGCTGAGGATGCCGACCATCAACAGGCCCAACAGCCCGGCCACGCCGAGCAACAGCCACTCCAGGGGACGCAATGCGTTGATCATCGGCGCACCTGCGCGGCGGAAGCCGGTTGCAGGTAGCCACGCACCAGCAGGTGCACCACCAGTTGACCGGCGCCACCGCCGGCGGGCGCGTTCGGCCCACGGCGGATGCTCATCTCATCGACAAACAGAAACGGGCGCTGGTACTCCAGCTCATGCAGGATCGCGGTCAAGGGTTCGATGGCGCAGTTCAGGGTCAGGCTGACTTTGACTTGGCGGTAGGGTTCGCTGTCGTCCTGCTCGGGGGTGATGGGCATGCGCTGCGTGAGGCTGCAGCCGCCACCGAGGCCGGCGTGGCTGTTGATCAGGTCGGCGATGCGTTGCATCAGGTCCGCCGCCACGGCGCTGGGGTCATCGCCGGGCAGCAGGCTGGTGCTGCTGGCCGGGTCCTGGCGGGCCTCCTCGAGTTGCTGACGCAGGAAATCACCCTGGCGCAATATGCCGGCGTAGCGTTGCTGCTGTTCGCGCAGCTGCTCGGCCTGCTCGCCCATCTCGCGCAAGGGGCCGGCGAACCAGCTGTCGACCAATAGCCAATACGCGGCACCGAGCACCAGGGCCAGGCCGATCAGGGCTGCGCCACGGCGCTCACGGGGTGTCAGTGGTCGGCGCATCGGCGGCCTCCTGGTGCAGGTGGGCGCGCAAGGAAAATTGATCCTTGCCGGTTTGCGCGTCGGGTTGGATCACCCCTTCGAACTGGGCATTTTCCAGGCTGTGGCAGCCCTTGATGCGGGTGATCAGGGCACTGGCCTTGGCGCTTTGTCCGGAGAATGAAACGTCGGCGCCGTCGTTGACTTCCAACTGGTCGATCCAGGTGTCGGACGGCAGGCAGGCGGTCAGTTCGTTGAGCAGCCCGGCCAGCGGCGGCTGGGCAGTCTTGCGGCGAATCAGGTACTGCGCGGCGCCACGGGTATTGAGCAGTTGCTGGCGCAGGGCCTGGATCTGGGCGACCTGGGCTTTTTGCGCGCGCACGCTTTGCTGCATGCTGTCGAGCACGCGCTGGCGGTCGTTGAGCCACAGCAGCATGGCGGCAATCAGCAAGGCGCCGCACAGCCACGGCAGGCTGCGTTGCAGGCCCTTGCCCGCCGGGCGCTGGCGTGGGCGCAGCGGTACCGGCAGCAGGTCGATGCCCATCGGGACGCCCGCCGCGTCCGCCACATCCACTGCGTGTGGCTGCAAGCCGAGGGCGGCGCACTCCGTGAGGATCTGGTCGAGGCGCTCGCGCAGGATCGCCACCAGCGTCACGTGCACGTGGGTCGGAGTGCGCCGCTCCTGGCGCGCGACGAAGTACAACTGCGCCGCATCAAACGGGGTAAAACGGTCCAGTTCATACCCCACCACCGTCGCCAGGTTGCGCGCCGCCGCCGGGGGCAACTGCAAGGCTTGCACCAGCACCGCCGAGGGCGCCAGCAACAGCACCTGGCGCGCCTCGCCGGCCACGGGCGACACGGGCGCGGTCAGCGGCCATGGGTACACATGTTCGGGAATGTCCTGCAGCGACAGCCAGGCCGGCAGGCAGCCACGCAGCTCCTTGAGCCACAGCCGCCAGCCCATTTGCAACAGGCTGCCGCGCCAGCGCTGGGTGATGGGCTCCGTCAGCAGGTGCAGCCGTGCGGATAAGGGTTCGTTCATTCTTGCCAACGTAAGACTCGATAAGGTTGTGCGCTGCCTTGCGCGGGGCTCAATAACACGGTGGCTTGCAACTGGGCGTGGTAGCCGCCGGGGCGTTGCGCGCGGCTGTCGATCACCAGCACCTCACCGGGGTCGGCGCCCACCGCACTCAGGTGCGGCAGGTTCAAGGCGCGGCGCATCAGCGTGCTGGCGAAGGCCGGATCGGGCCGGTCCAGGCCACTCCACAGGCTGATCTCGGGAACCAGCGCGCTGTACAGCGCCTGGGTCATGCCCGGCAATTGCCGCACTTCTTCTATGACCCTGAACGGCGCCAGGCCCTGGTTGCGTCGTACCTCCAGGTCCTTGGCGAGCTGGCCGGCCTGGGCCTGGGTCGCGCCGCAGGCCAGGGCCAGCCGCGCGAAATCGCCGACTTCGGCGCTGTTCAAGTACAACTTGCCGCGCTCACTGCGCAGGCTGACGTGCAACTGTGCATCATCGAACACCAACGGGATTTCACGCCCATCGGCGATCCACTGTTTGCGCTGCAACGGGTCGGCCAGGCCCTGTATCGCCAGCGCCACGCCCGCCTCGGCGGCCAGCACTGCCTGGGTGTGCTGGCGGTGCCACGCCGCCTGGCGGATTTCCAGTTGCACCCAGCCGGCCAGGCCGCCGAGCAGCAGGCTGAGCAACGCCAGCACCCACAGCACCAGCAGCAGCGCGACACCGCGCTGATGCCGGATCATTCGGGGCCCCCACTCGACAGGTTCAAGCGCAGCGCGATCACCTGGGTGACCCAGGGCACCGGCCCGTTGACGCGCGCCGCAATCCGCACCGCCGAGGGCAAACGCTTGGTCCACGGCCACTCGCTGATCCAGCCGGTGGCCTGGCCCTTGGGCGACACGCCGCGATAGCTGAACTGCAGATCTTCAACACCTTTCAATAACACCTGTGGCTCACTGCGCGACGCCGGTACGCTGACCTGCGCTTGAGACTCAAACCGCGCGAACGCCACCTGCAAATCGCGCTGCGCCTCGGCGCCGGTCAACTGCAGGGTGAAGCGCTGGATCCCGCCACCGAGCACGCCCGGCAGGGTCGCGACAAACTGCATGCGCTGTGGGCTGCCGGCGAAAAACCCGTCGGTCTGGCTGTCGTCCTCGGTCACGTCCAGGGGCAGCGCCTCGCTGATCGCCGTGCGCAAAAACTGCTGCGCCGCCCGCATTTCATCCAGGCTGACCGTGTAGCGCTGCGCCTTGAGCACCGCGCGATTGGCCCCCAGCAGCGCGCCACCGACCAGGGTCAGTAATACGCCGAGCAGGCTCAGCACGATCATGATTTCGAGCAGGGTGAAGCCCTGCTGACGGCGCTTCACAAACCGACCCCTGCCGCACGCAGTTTCAAGGTGCTGAAACTGGCGTGGCGCGGCCCCTCGCTGACCGTCAGGTCGAGGCGAAACAACTGCGGCAGGCCGATCCGGGTGGGCTGTTGGGCGATGCGCAGTTGCCAGGCGATGCCGTCCAGATCGCCCTGGCGCACGCCATTGGCCAGGGGACCTGCTGCTTCCTGGTCCATCACGCTGACGGCAGCATGGCTCAGGCGGTCGCTGTGAGCGACGTGCAACAACGAGCGCGCGCTCTGGCCGAAGGCGACCAGCAGCACCGTGCTGCAGATCGCCATGAGCGTCAGCGCGGCGAGCATTTCCAGCAGGGTGAACCCGGCTTGCCGCTTCATGGCAGCGCCCTGGACTGCACGCTGCCGGTCAGCCAGCCAATATCGATGCGCCAGCGCCGGCTGCCATTGGCCAACAACAGGTTGCCGCCGGTGGAACTGCCATCGGGGTAGAACTCCACCGCCGAGCCTGCGTGTTCGGCCGTGTGCAAGCTGACTTGCAGGTCGGCCGGCCAGTGTTTTTTCGGGCGGCCCGGGGCCTGGAAGCTGAGGCTGCGCAAGTCGAACGACGTGCTTTGCGGGGTGCCGCTGACAATCGCCCGCGCCCGCGTACTGCGCAACGCCTCGACCATCTGCCCGACCGCCTGGCGCTCCTTGGCGGCGCGCAGGCCTTGTTGCAGGCCAAAACCCACCAGGCCGGCCGCGATGCTGATCAAGACGATCACCACCAGCATCTCCAGCAAGGTAAAACCACGTTGGGCATTGACCATGGTCAGCCGTTATTCCCAGTTGCCCAGGTCGGCGCTGTAGCCTTCGCCACCGGGCTGGCCGTCCTGACCGTAGAAAATCAGGTCGAACGCGCCGTGCTCACCGGGGAAGCGGTAGCCGAAGGCATGGCCGAACGGGTCCTTGAGGTCCGACGGCTTGGCATACGGACCGGCCCAGCCGGCGCTGTTGCCCGGCTTGTCGACCAGTTGCTGCAGGGACTTGGGCGGCGAGCCGACGTCCAGGCCGTAGCTTTCGATTTTCATGCTCAGGCTGGCCAGTTGCGCCTTGCCCGCGCCGTACTTGCCCTTGTCGACGTTACCGCCGACCTGGCGCACCACGATGGTCGCGACGATGCCCAGCAGCACGATCACGGCGAGCATTTCCAGCAGGGTAAAACCGCCCTGGCGGCGGGCGGGCTTGAATCGGGTATGGCGCATAGGTGTGGATCCTTGAGGGTTCATATATTGCTGGTCAGGCTCATCAGCGGCAGCATGATCGCGAGCATGATCACCGCCACCAGCACCGCCATGACCACGGTCAGCGACGGCACCAGCGCGGCGAGCAGGCGGTCGATGCCGCGCTTGGCTTCAACGTCGAACACATCGGCGACCTTGAGCAGCATGCTGTCGAGTTCGCCGGCCTGTTCGCCGACTTCAATCATTTGCAGCGCCAGGTCGGGCAGCAGCGGCTGCGCGCCGAAGGCACTGGCCAGGGTGCCGCCGCCCTTGACGGATTCGGCGGCCTGGGCGACTTGCGCTTGCAGCGCGCGGTTGGTGCAGACCTGCCGGGCGATCACCAGCGCCTGCAGCAGCGCCACACCGTTGCTCAGCAAGGTGCCGAGGGTGCGCGTCAACCGCGCCGCTTCGACCCGTTGCAGCAGCGGGCCGATCACGCGGAGGCCAAGCACGCGCCGGTCATAGCGTTCACGGCGCTGCGGGTCGCGCAGGCGTGCGGCCAGCGCCCAGATCGTGACGATCAACCCGGCGAAAACCGCCAGGCCATAGGCCCCGAGAAACTGGCCGAGCCCGAGGATCACTTCGGTGATCAACGGAATGGGCACGCCCAGATCCTTGAAGATCGGCACGAACTGCGGCACCACGTAGGCCAGCAGCAGCGCCAGCGAGCCGAGTACGCCGACCACCAGAAAGGCCGGGTAGATCAGCGCGTTGATCACCTCGCCGCGCAGTAATTGGCTGCGCTCCAGGTAGTCACTGAGCTGGCGCAGGGTGTTTTCCAGGGCGCCGCCCGCCTCGCCCGCGCGCACCATGCTCAGGTACAGCGGCGAGAACTGGCGGCCCTCTTCCTCCAGCGCTTTGGATAACGGCTGGCCGGCCTTGACCTGTTCGCGGATACGCTCGATGAGTGCACGGGTCTGCGGCTGGCCAGGTTGCTTGAGCAGGATGCCCAGCGAGCGCTCCAGCGGCTGGCCGGCGCCCAGCAGGGTGGCCAGTTGCTGGGTGAAACTGACCAGCGCCGCGCCGCTCAACTGACCACGGCCAAGGGCATTGCGCAGCCCCTGGGCACCGGCGACGTCAACCTGCAACACCAGCAGGCCGCGCTTGTGCAACAGGGCGACGGCGGCGTCGTGGTCCTTGGCCTCAAGCGTGCCGTGTTGCGCGGCGCCCTGGCTGTCGAGGGCGCGGTATTTGAACAGGCTCACGTGCCCTCCCCTCGGGTCACACGCAATACTTCTTCCAACGACGTCACGCCGGCGACGGCCTGGCGCAGGCCCTCTTCATGCAAGGTGCGCAGGCCGCCACGGCGCGCTGCGGCTTCCAGGGTGGCGGCATCGGCCTGGCGCATCAGCAGGCTGCGCAGTTCTTCATTCATCACCAGCAGCTCGGTGATTGCACTGCGGCCGTGGTAACCACCGCCCGGCGTGTCGGCGCGGGGCCGATAAAGCATGATCGGGCGCTCATCGGTAAAGCGGTCCAGGCCATGCTCGGCGATCAGCTCGGGCGGTGCTTCGAAGGCTTCACGGGTGGCCGGGTCGAGGCGGCGCACCAGGCGCTGGGCCAGGATGCCGTTGACGGTCGAGGCAATCAGGTAGCTTTCGACGCCCATGTCGAGCAGCCGCGTGATACTCGCCGCCGCACTGTTGGTGTGCAACGTGGACAGCACCAAATGCCCGGTCAGCGACGATTGAATAGCGATGCGGCAGGTTTCCAGGTCGCGGATTTCGCCGATCATGATCACGTCCGGGTCCTGACGCACGATGGAGCGCAGCGCGCCCGCAAAGTCCAGGCCAATGGCCGGCTTGACCTGAATCTGGTTGATGCCTTCCAGTTGATATTCGACCGGGTCTTCAACCGTGATGATCTTGCGCTCGGCGGTGTTGAGCCGTGACAGCGCGGTGTACAGGGTGGTGGTCTTGCCCGAGCCGGTCGGGCCGGTGACCAGCAGAATCCCGTGGGGCCGTTCCAGCACTTCGAGGAAGGTTTCCAGGCGCTGGCCATCAAAACCCAGGCTCTGGAAATCGAACTGCACGGTCTGCCGATCAAGCAAACGCATCACCACCGACTCGCCAAAGCTGGTGGGCACCGTGGACACCCGCAGGTCGAGTTCCTTGCCCTGGATGCGCAGCATGATCCGGCCGTCCTGGGGCAGGCGCCGCTCGGCGATGTCCAGGCGCGCCATGATTTTCACCCGCGAAATCACCGCGGCGGATGAGCTCGACGGTGGCGCCTCGGCCTCGTGCAGCACGCCGTCGATGCGGTAGCGCACCTTGAGCTGGTTTTCGAAGGGTTCGATATGGATGTCCGAGGCGCGATGTTCCACCGCGCGCTGCAGGATCAGGTTGACGAGGCGAATCACCGGCGCCTCGGAGGCCATGTCCTTGAGGTGTTCGATGTCTTCCAGCGCGCCGCTGTGCTCGTCGAGATTTTCGATCAGCGTGCCCATGGCCGAGCGGCCCTGGCCGTAGTAGCGCTCGATCAGGGTTTCGACCTCGTTGCGCGGGCCGACCGCCAGCCACACCGGCACGCCGCAGGCATAGGTCAGGGCCTGGAACGGGTAGACCAGCGACGGGTTGGCCGCCAGCACGCGCAGGCCACCCTGGCTCCAGCCCACGGGCACCACCTGGTAGTGGCGCATAAAGCGCTCGGTCAGGCTCGGTAGCGGGTCAAGCAAAGGTGGCGCGGCGTCGGCCAGCAGCAGCGGCGCGCCGAGCAAGTCGGCCCAGGCGCGGGCCAGTTCGACTTCGGAGACCAGCCCCAGGCGGGTCAGCAGGCCAAGTAATTCAGAGTCGCCGCCTTCCTGGGACAGGCGACGGGCGCGCTCCAGGTCCACGGTTTTCAACCCGGCCTGTTGCATCAGCCACGCGCAGACCTGTTCGGTATCCGGGACGTGCATCTGGCAGGCATCGATGGGCGTTGAGGGACTGAGCATGGGTAAAAATCTGAGGGGCTGTAAAAACCTCCTGTAGGAGCGAGCTTGCTCGCGAAGAACGTCAACGATGACGCGGACATTCTGGATGAGCGCGGTGTCCTTGAGTGCTTCGCGAGCAAGCTCGCTCCTACAGGGTCAGGCTTACTTGGTTGGGGTGGCCGTTGTATTCAACGGTCGGCCACCCTTGGTGGTTTCGGCTTTCTGCTTTTTCGCCGCCTTGGCGTCGTGGGTCTGGGTCAGCACGGTGGAATCGGTAGCACCCGACGTCGCATCGGCGTCGGTTGATTCAGCGGCCATGGCCGCGCCACTCAGTGCAACGCCCAGCACGAGGCCGGCACCCAACAGGGACATTTTCATAAAGATTCTCCAGTTCAAAAACAGCGGACAGCTCAAGTGGCGCCTTGAATTCGATCAAGACCCTACACCAAAGCGTTGTGTATGACAGCTTGTATAAAACATGGCCTTTTAGAACTACCGGGCAACGCCACTAGTTTGCCATGCCGCCATATATTTTCTTAAACCAATCGACTGGTAGGTTTATGCTTAGTTCCGAAAGGTAAGGAAATATTTCTTATTTAACGCAAAAATTAGCTTTTGTTTGACTTATAACCGCAAGAATTGCCTTAATTATGCCGTTTTAGCGGTTCAAAACGCCATCGCGTGATGCCACTTAGACACTACCCACAATAACAACTCATACAATTATTAAACTTTTAATACTGCGGAACCTGCCAAGTAGTCGCAATTAGCCATCGGTTAAACATTGCGCTCAAGGCGGACTATTGCCCGTAAAAAAGTGACGAGCGCGCTGTGTAAAACGCGCGTTTTGGCGCCCTATTTCAATAAACAGTTGTCGGAGAATTCCATGAACAAACGCAAGATGATCGGTGCGCAGTCGGCATTTGCCCTGCTGGCACTGGCCGTGTCCCAGGTGCATGCGGCCACCAGCCCGGCCCTGGATGAGGGCCGGGTGAGCCGCGCAGAAAAGGCCGCGGATAAAACCCTGGCGAAGATGACCATGGAAGAGAAACTCGCCTACATCGGCGGCACTGGCGGTTGGGACGTCAAGCCGTTGACCCAATACGGCATCCCGCAGATCCACGGTGCCGACGGCGGTGTCGGCGTGCGCTACACCAGTGAAGGCAACGCCCAGGGCGTGGTGTACCCGTCCGGGCCGAACCTGGCAGCCAGCTGGAACCCGCGTCGCGCCATCGACCTGGGCCGTGCCCTGGGCTACGACACCGCCAGCGGCGGTTATCAGTTCGTCACCGGCCCCGGCGTCAACCTGTACCGCATGCCGTACAGCGGCCGTGCGTTCGAGTATCTGTCGGGTGAAGACCCCTTCCTCGGCGCCAGCCTGGGGCCGGCCGTGATCAACGGGATCCAGTCGCGCGGCGTGTGGGCCAACGCCAAGCATTTCGCCGCCAATGACCAGGAAAGCAACCGCTTCCATCTCAACGAAACCATCAGCGAGCGCGTGCTGCGCGAGATGACCCTGCCGCCTTTCGAGTCCGCCTCGAAGAACAGCAAAGTCGCGATGATGATGTGTGCATTCCAGAAGGTGAACGGCGAGTTCGCGTGCCAGAACAAGCACCTGATGCGCGACATCCTGAAAACCGAATGGGGCTATCCGGGCTTCGTCCAGAGCGACTACAACGCCGTGGTCGACGGTTTGCCGGCGGCACAGGCCGGTACTGACCTGGACATGATGGGCTACCAGATGAACAGCACCGTCCTCAAGCCTTACCTGGACAGTGGTGAGCTGAGCAGCGCGACCATCGATGACAAGGTTCGCCGCATCCTCAAGCAGATCTACCTGTACAAGTTCGACAGCAAAGCCCCGCTGACCAGCCACAACATGAACAGCGCCACCAGCAACCGCACGGCGCTCAATGCCGCGCGCGAAGGCATCGTGCTGCTGAAAAACCAGAACAGCCTGCTGCCGCTGGACGCGAAGAAGGTCAAGCGCATCGCCGTGGTCGGCACCCTGGCCAAGTACGCGCCGCCTACCGGTTTCGGCAGCGCCAACGTGATGGCCGCCAACTACATCAGCGAGCTGAGCGGCTTGCAGCAACTGGCGCCAGGCGCCAAGGTCGAGTTCATCGACGGGCTGTCGCTGGACCCGGCCACCTCCAGCTGGACCCATGCCGACAGCAACGGCAATAGCGTCAAAGGCCTGAAGACCGAGTTCTTCAGCAACACCAACTGGTCCGGTGACCCGGCTGCCACCCGCACTGACACCCACGTCAACCTCGACTGGTCCACCGACAGCCTGCCAGTCAATGGCGACACTGCCGCCACGTCGATTCGCTACAGCGGCCAGATCACCCCGACCGTCAGCGGCGAACAGGTGTTCAAGGTCCGCGCCGACGGTGCGGTACGCCTGTACGTCAACGGCAAGAAAGTGCTCGACAATGGCGACGGCAAGCCGCTGCCGAACAACAGCATTCCGCCGACCATCCCGGTGTTCGCCAAGGTCAACCTTGAAGCCGGCAAACCGGTCGACATCAAGCTCGAATACTCGCGCCGCAACGGCTACCTCTCCACCATGGGCGGCCTGGTTGGCGTGCAGATGAGCTGGGCATCGCTGGTTGCGCCACAGGACCTGGCCCAGTACGACGCCGTACTGGTGGCAGCCGGCAACAGCAATGAATACGAGGGCGAAGGCTTCGACCACAGCTTCGACCTGCCGGAATACCAGAACCTGCTGATCCAGAGCATCGCCAAGGTCAACCCGAACACCGTGGTCACCCTGCACGGCGGCACCGGCTTGAAGATGAGCGACTGGATCGACCAGGTGCCGGCCGCACTGCACGCCTTCTACCCTGGGCAGAACGGCGGCCAGGCCCTGGCGGAGATCCTGCTGGGCAAGGTCAACCCGTCGGCCAAGCTGCCGATCAGTATCGAACGCAACATCGAAGACAACCCGATCTACGCGACTTTCCCCAAGTTCGACAATCAGGAAACCCTGAGCGAGATGAGCTACAAGGACGACCTGTTCCTGGGCTATCGCGGCTACGAGAAGAAGGGCATCAAGCCGCTGTATCCGTTCGGTTATGGCTTGTCGTACACCACCTTCGGCTACAGCAACATCAGCGTCAGCCCTGGCGTCGCCGTGGCCGGTGCGCCGATCAAGGTGTCGTTCGATCTGGCCAACACCGGCAAGGTCGCCGGCGCCGAAGTGGCCGAGCTGTACGTGGGCCAGAACAACCCGAAAGTCGAACGCGCGATCAAGGAACTCAAGGGCTACAAGAAAGTGTTCCTCAAGCCTGGCCAGAGCAAGCGCGTGACCATCGAGCTCAACGACCGCTCGCTGGCCTACTACGATGTGGCCAGCAAGCAGTGGGTGGTGGATGCCGACAGCTTCAACCTGTCGGTGGGCGCTTCGTCCCAGGACATCCGCCTGAACGCCAAGCTGGTCAACCCGTTCCGCCAGGAACTGTCGACCACCACCAGCAACCCGCTGCCGCGTTCGGCGCTGAACTCGACGTTGCGTGAATCGACGGTGAAGACCGGCGGCGTACTGCATCAAAATGAAGGGGACAGCGGCACCAGCGACGGTGATGGCTATGACATGAGCGATGACAGCAGCCAGGGCAGTGCCACCGGCAACTGATCACTGTGGGAGGGGGCTTGCTCCCGATGGCGGTGGTTCAGTCGACACTTGTATCGACTGAATCACTGCTATCGGGCATATCTACACAACACTGTAGCGCGCCCCCCCTAACCACGATGCGCAGCGAGCCGCTCTTGATCTGGCTTTTGATCTTGATCTAGGGCGCCCCGTTAAACCACGCTGGCCGAACGCAGGCTTGAATCCGTGGGCAACCCGGCAGGACGCCGGGTTAGCCGCCCCGCGCCATGGATGGCGCGTGGCGGCGGCCCACGGATTCAAGCCTGCGTTCGGGCACACCGAGCCTAAGCGAGGTGCCGAGTGGTGGGGCAAGAGCGTTTTGCTTACTTTTGCGCTTTTCAAAAGTGAGCCGCCGTAAGGGCGGAACCCACAGCAGCCGTGACCGCAGCAACGGATATGTACTCGGTCTAATCCAGCATCCTGGTCGGCCCAGAGGCCGCCATCGGGGGCAAGTCGAATCGTCGCACCGCCCCTCCCACATTTGGACCGGGATCGACACAAAATCCCGGTCGGCCCCGCGGCCGCCATCGGAGGCAAGTCGAATCGTCGCACCGCCCCTCCCACATTTGGACCGGGATCGACACCAAAATCCCGGCCAGCCAGAGGCCGCCATCGGGAGCAAGTCGAATCGTCGCACCGCCCCTCCCACATGTTGACTGCGTCGACTCAGGCCCTAATGGCCGCTTCGACCCGCGCAATGTAGGCATCGAACCGCGCCACCAGGTCCACCTGCTCCGGAAAGCGCAGCCACTGGATCTGCAGGCCATCCATCATGGCCAAAATTTCTTCCACCAGCCCGGCAATGTCCACATCACTGCGCACCTCCCCCGCTGCCACCAGGTCGGCAAACTGCCCCTGCAGTCGTCGCTGGATCCCCGCATAGCGCGCCTGGAACCAGCCCCACGCCGGTTGCGTATCAAGCAGACTTTCCGCATTCAAAATGGTAAATGCGCGCACCACACCAGGCGCGGTGGCATTCGAGCGGTTGATCGCGCGCAGGCTGCCAAGCAACCCGCTCAACGACTTCTCGGCGCGTACTTCATCGGCTATCCGTTGGTTGACTTCGTCGCGGCGTTGCAGCACGCCCATCAACAACGAGATCTTGCTGGGAAAGTGATGCAGCAGGCCAGCCACGGAAATACCGACAATCGCCGCCACCTGGGCCACGGAGGCGCCGCTGTAGCCCTCTAGGGAGAACACCTGCAAGGCCGCGTCCAGCAGCTCTTCGCGGCGTTTTTCACCCTTGGGTGCGCGGCGGGTTTTAGGGGCAGGTTCAGTCATGGGAACGTCCTTGTGGGCAGGCTTGCACCCTATCCAAATTGCCCCTGGGCCGCAAATAAAGCTCAGGCGCTTTCGCGTTCGATCAGGCGGCAGTCCAACAGGTTCAAGCGCTGTACCTCATCCACCACCGGCAGTACGCCAAGGCTTTCCAGTATCCGCGTGGCCGCCAGCACACCGATGTCCAACGCCGGCGGCTTGATGGTGCTCAGGCTCGGCAACAGCATTTCAGCAAACGGGTAATCGCCGAAACCGAGTACCGCGCAGTCCTGGGGGATGTTCAACCCGGCACGCTGCCCTGCCAGCAAGCCGCCGGCGGCCAGGTTGTCATTGGCGAAGAAGATCGCGTCGGGCGGTGTGGCATGGCTCATCAGGCTCTCCATCGCCTGCTTGCCCGCCTCAAAGGGCGCGCGATCGGCGTCGGGAGCGAAGACCCAGGGCTGCACGCCCAGTTCGGTCAGGGTCGCGGCGAACCCCTCGCCCCGCTCGCGGGCGCTCAGGTCCCCCGCGGCGCTGTTGTGCACGAAAGCAATGCGTCGGTAGCCCTTGGCGTGCAGGTACCGCGCGGCCGTCACGCCGACTTCATAGTGGGAAAAACCGATCTGCAACGGCTTGCGCTCGGGCACGTAGTCCCAGGTTTCCACCACGGGGATGTCGGCATCGGCGATCATCTTTTCGGTGCTCGCACTGTGAAAACGGCTGGTCAGCACCAACGCCGCCGGCGACCAGCCGAGAAAGGCACGCACCGCACTTTCTTCCTGCTCGGCGCTGAAATAACTGGACGCCAGCAACAGCTGGTAGCCATGCCGGCTGAGGGTATCGCTGAAACCCTGGAGGGTATTGGCGAAGATCGGCCCCGAGATGTTCGGGATCACCATGGCCACGATCCGGCCTCGCGCGGAAGCCAGACCGCCAGCCACCAGGTTCGGCACATAACCCAGCTCGGCCACCACCTCGGCAATCCGCTCGCGGCGTTCGGGTGAGACCTGCTCCGGCTGGTTGAAGTAACGCGACACGGTGATCGCCGACACCCCGGCCTGACGGGCCACAGTGTTCAAGGTAACGCGCCCGGCGCCACGGCGTTTGCGCGGTTTGTCTTCGCTCACGGGAGGATCCTGCTTAAACCTGAAAGGAATATAGGACTAATTTTTTAGTATTTGACGCTCTAAACCAGACCTACCAATAATGCCGATGTTAGCGCTAACAACGCGCATTGTCTGCTACTCGCTCGAGCGAATGCCCAAGACATCCACACAGGCGCTGGCGGTCGCAGAACCGCAGCGGACCAGGGCACTTTTCGAGCGGGCATCGCATGCACATTTTTCCACGGCACACCCATTTATTGCTTCTGGCTGGCCTGAGCGCCCTTCCCGTCCCCGGCGCTTTTGCCGGCGACGAACCGGAACTCACGCTCAAAGCCGTTACCGTCACCGCGACCCGGCGTGAAGCGTCGCTGCAGAAAGTCCCGGTGGCGGTCTCGGTGCTCGACGGCGAACAACTGGAACGCGACAACCGCAATGGCGTGGCGAGCATTGCGCAGCAAGTGCCGTCGCTGAATTTCCGCACCGGCGCTTCGAACAAGGACACCTCGTTGTTCGTGCGCGGCGTGGGCACCATTTCCACCTCCCCCGGCGTCGAACCGACGGTGGCCACGGTCATCGACGGCGTGGTGTACGCCCGCCCCGGCCAGGCCACCCTCGACCTGCTGGACCTGGAGCGCATCGAAGTGTTGCGCGGCCCGCAAGGCACATTGTTCGGCAAAAATGCCTCGGCCGGGGTGCTGAATATCACCAGCAAGGCGCCGACTGAGCAGACCCATGGTTTTATCGACCAGTCGTTCTACAGCGGCAACGAAAGCCGCACCCGCTTCGGTATCGGCGGCAGCCTGGTGCCGGAGGTGCTCAAGGGTTCGATCAGTACCTTGTTCGGCAGCTACGACGGCAACGTCGATAACCGCCACAATGGCCAGGAGGTCAACGGTTACAACCACAAGGGCATTCGCGGCAAGCTGGAATTCACGCCCGATGACGACGTGAAGCTGACCCTGATCGCCGACTACATGCAGTCCCACGATGACGCACCCAATGGCGTGGTCAGCCAGTCCCTGAGCCCGGCGTTCGGCAACGCGTTGAGCCCGGTGCGCGCCTCCAGTGACAACCGCGACATCAACACCGATACCCGCAGCCATGTGCAAGACACCAACAAGGGCCTGTCGGCCCAACTGGACTGGAACCTGGGCGACTACACCCTGACGTCGATCACCGCCTGGCGCGGCTGGGACAACACCCAGTATCAGGACGGCGACCGCCTCGGCACGGTCAGCGCCGCCTTCCCCGGCACCGCCGACAAGGGCGACCTGGCGTTCGACCAATACTCCCAGGAACTGCGCCTGGCCTCCCCCAAGGGCGAGTTCCTCGAGTACGTCGGTGGCCTGTTCTACATGCATGGCAAGGACGAGGAAACCTACCGGCGCACCCTCACCACGACTACGCGCGTCGACCGTGGCATCGCCGACTACAGCACCACCAGCGACAGCTACGCGGCGTTCGGCGAGACCACCCTCAACTTCACCTCGCGCTTTCGCGGTATCGCCGGGTTGCGCTATACCCATGACGATTTGAAGTACGACCACCGTCGTGTGTCCACATCGGCCAGCACCGTCAGCGGCATTCAACCGGCCACCGCAAGTTCGGGCTCGGTGGACGAGGACGGGTGGTCCGGCCGCCTCGGTGTGCAGTACGACCTGAGCGACAGCGTCACCAGCTACCTGACTTACTCGCGTGGCTACAAAGGCCCGGCGTACAACGTGTTCTTCAACATGCAGCCGCGTGACACCGAGGCGTTAAAACCGGAAACCTCCAACACCTGGGAAGCCGGGATCAAGGCCAGCGCGTGGAACAACCGCCTGACCACCAACCTGGCGGTGTTCCACAGCGACTACGACAATTACCAGGCCAACTTTTTCGACACCGTCGCAGGCCAAGTGGTGACGCGCCTGATCAACGCCGGCAGCGTCAGCACCGAAGGGGTCGAGCTCGATTACGCGCTGCAGGCCACCCAGCAACTCAAGCTCTCCGGCGCCCTGGCCTATACCCGTGCGCGCATCGACCAATTCGCCTGCCCGCCGGGCGCGGCGGCCACCTGCAACGTGAATGGCAAACCCCTGCCGTACAGCCCGGACTGGAAAAGCTACGTGCGCGCCGACTACAGCATCCCCCTGGATAACGGCCTGGATATCGAACTGGGCACCGACTACAGCTGGCAGAGCGAAGTGCAGTACGACATCAGCCAGAACCTGGACACCCAGCAAGGCGCGTATGGCATCTGGAACGCCAGCGTGGCCCTGGCCGACTACACCCATGGCTGGCGCGTGGCGCTGCTGGCGAAGAACCTGGCCGACAAGTCTTACTCACCGCTGCTGGCCAGCGGCGGCAACTACATCTACCGCGCCGTGCCCCGTGACGATGAACGTTACGTCGGCGTGCAACTGCGCAAGGATTTCTAGCATGAGCCGTCAACTCAAACTCGGCGCGTTCCTGATGGCCACCGGGCACCATGTGGCCGCGTGGCGCCACCCGGATGTGCCGGCCAATGCCGGGCTGGATTTCGCCCACTACAAGCACCTGGCACAGGTAGCGGAAGCGGCGAAGTTCGACGCCCTGTTCGTGGCCGACAGCATTGCCGCCGCCACCGGTGAGGTCGCCAGCCGGATGGCGCGGTCGGATCATTTCGAACCGCTCACCCTGCTCTCGGCGCTCAGCGCCGTGACCGAGCATATCGGCCTGATCGCCACCGCCACCACCAGCTACAACGAGCCCTATCACGTGGCGCGCAAATTCGCCTCGCTGGATCACCTGTCCGGCGGCCGCGCAGGCTGGAACCTGGTGACCTCGGACAACGCCGCCGAAGCGCTGAACTTCGGCCGCGATGAGCATCTGGTCCATGCCGAACGCTACCGCCGCGCGCGCGAGTTTCATCAGGTGGTGACGGGGCTGTGGGACAGCTGGGACGACGACGCCTTCGTGCGCGACAAGGCCGGCGGGCGCTATTACGACCCGCTCAAATGCCATGTACTGGACCATGTGGGCGAGCATTTCCGGGTCAAAGGCCCGCTGAACGTGGCGCGCTCCCCCCAGGGCCAGCCGGTGATCGTGCAGGCCGGCTCTTCGGAAACCGGCCGTGAACTGGCGGCGCAAACCGCCGAGGTGGTGTTTACCGCGCAGACCTCATTGGCCAATGCCCAGGCGTTTTACCGCGACCTCAAGGGGCGTATGGGCCGCTATGGGCGCGAGGCGGACTCGCTGAAAATCATGCCGGGCGTGTTGGTAGTGGTCGGGCAGACCGAGGCCGAGGCCCGGGCGAAATTCGACACGTTTCAGGAACTGGTCGAGCCCCAGGTGGGTGTGGCGTTGCTGGGACGCATGCTGGGTAATTTCGACCTGTCCGGCTACCCGCTGGATGGACCGCTGCCGGCGCTGCCCTTGACCGACAGCGGGCAACGCAGCCGCCAGCACCTGTTGAGCGAGCTGGCCCATCGTGAACAGCTGACACTGGCGCAACTGGGGCGGCGGATTGCCGGCGGACGCGGTCACTACAGCCTGATCGGCACGCCGGAGCAGATTGCCGATGAGCTGCAGCACTGGTTCGAAAACGGCGCGGCGGATGGTTTCAATATCCTGGTGCCGCACCTGCCAGGCGGGCTGGAGGACGTGGCCCGTTGGGTGGTGCCGGAACTGCAACGGCGCGGTGTGTTTCGTCGCGAATACAGCGGCACCACACTGCGGGAAAACCTCGGTTTGGCGCGGCCGCAAAACCGTTTTCTTTAAGACCGATGCCCAGGCTGGCCAAGATCCAAATGTGGGAGGGGGCTTGCCCCCGATGGCTTTCTGTCAGATATATATTTTCTGGCTGACACACCGCCATCGGGGGCAAGCCCCCTCCCACAGGTTGATGTGTGTTTACATGCCTCAGAAATCGACAGTGGCCGACAACAGGTAGGTACGCGGTGTCGACAGGGTCAATCCCGGCTCGCTGTCATCCGAGGCGCCGGCCGAACTCCAGTAGCGCTTGTCGGCGACGTTCTCCACATTGGCGCGCAGGGTGATGTGCTTGTCATCGACCTTGAACGCGTAACGCGCGCCCACGTCGATGCGGTTCCAGGCGTCGATCTGCTTGACGTTGGACTGGTCCAGGTACTGAGAGCTGGAGTAAATGCCGCGACTGGTCAGGGTCAGGCCTTCCAGCGTCGGCACGTCCCATTCGGCGCCCAGGTTCACGTTGTACTTGGGCGTGGCGGGCGCGCGATTGCCGTCGAACGTACCGTTGGTGGTGTGGGTCAATTCGCTGTCGATGACCATCACCCCGCCGAGCAGGCGGAACCCCTTCAGCGGTTCGCCGAACACGCTCAATTCCATCCCAGTGTTCTGGCGCTTGCCGTTGGGGCCGAACACCCGCGAGGTGGCGTTGGTCTCATACGCCGGTTGCCTGATACGGAACACCGCGGCGGTCACGGCAAAGGCACCGGCGTCGTACTTGGCGCCCGCTTCGATCTGGCGGCTGACGAAGGGCGGGAAGATTTCGTCCTCGTTGATCGAGGTGGACGGTGCGACCTTGCCCTGGCTCAGACCTTCCATATAGTTGGCGTACAACGACAGCTTGTCGGTGGCCTTGAACAGCACGCCGCCCGAGGGCGAGATTTTTTCTTCATCGTAGGCGGTGGCGCCTTTGACGTTGTCGGTCCAGTCATCCACCTGCACCCGCTGCCAGCGCGCGCCAAGGGTCAACAGCAAGCGGTCGTCGAAAAAGCCCAGGGTGTCGGACAAGGCCACGCCGCTGAAGGTGTTTTCGGTATAGACCTTGGAATCAAAGCGCGTCGGCCGCGAGGGCACCCGGGTCTGGACCGGGTTGTAGAGATTGCTCGGCGCCGCCGCATACCGCGCGCCGCCGTTTTCAAAGTCCATGTAGAAGTAGCTGGCCGCCAGGTTGATTTCATGACTGACCGGCCCGGTGTGGAACCAGCTGCGCACGCCGGCAGTGGCGGTGCGCACGTTCTCATCGCGGGTAAAATCACGTGGCAGCACGCTGAAATCCCCGGCGTTATTGGTGACCGACACTGCGTGGCGCAGGAAGTCATGGTTGCTCTTGCGTGCGCCTACCCCGCCGTACAGCATCACACTGTCACTGAGGTCGAACTCGCCGTTGACCGTGCCAAAGGTGTCGTTGGTGCTGGCCTTGCTCCAGGACTGCGCGTAGTTGCGTCGCACGTCATTGGCGCTCGGCACCCTGGCATTGGCGCCGACCTGCACACGCTCCTGGGGCGCGTCGGTGTCACGTTCGGTACGGCCGATATCGGTGGAAAGGCGCAGGCGCTCGCCGCGAAAGTCCAGGCCGAGCACCGCCATTTCACGATCGACCGACTGATGGTCCCACTCTGTGTCCCCGGCCTGCTTCACCCCGTTGAAACGGATGCCGAATTTGTTGTCCTCGCCAAACCGACGCCCGATATCCACTGCGCCACCGGCCTGGCTGTCGGAAGCCCAACTGCCGGTGAACGAATTGATGTCCTTGTCGGTAGCCCGCTTGGGCACCACGTTGATCCCGCCGCCGACACTGCCGCGTGGGGAGATGCCATTGATCAACTGCGTCGGGCCCTTGACGATATCGACGCGGTCGGCCATTTCCATGTCGATGGTGTAAGTCGGCAACACACCGTACAGGCCGTTGTAGGCCACATCGCTGTTGAACAGGCTGAACCCACGGATGGTGAACTGCTCATAACGCCCACCGGCCGGGTTGGTGGCGCGCACCGAAGGGTCGCTGGCGATCAGATCGCCGAGGGTGCGCGCCTGCTGGTTCTTCACCGCATCGGCGGTGTAGGTGGTCATACTGAACGGCGTTTCCATGAAGTCCCGCGCACCCAGCAGCCCTTGCGAACCACGACGCGCCACCTGACCACCGGCATAGGTGTCGCCGTCGGCCAGCCCCGTGGTGCCCACGATCGACGTCGGCGCCAATTGCAGGCTCGCGCCCTCCGGCACCGCCACCAGCACATACGCCTGCTCCCCCATCGGTTGCAATTGCAGGCCGGAGCCTTGCAGTAACCGCGCGAAGCCTTCCTCCACGGCATAATCGCCGGACAGGCCACTGCTGCTGCGGCCGTTGACCAACGCCGGATCGACCGACAGGTTGACCCCCGCCAGCCCGGCGAAACGCGTCAGCGCCGCGCTCAAACTGCCGGCGGGTACCTGGTAGCTGCGACGGGCGCCGGCGTCTTCGGCGTAACTGACCGGGATGAACAGCGGGCTGGTGCTGAGGCTGAGCATCAGGCTCAGTTTCAGTAAGGGACGCAAGGACAGGTTGGGGACTGCGGGCATGGGAAGGCTCTCGATTTTGTTCACTGCCTGGAATGACAGGCGAGGTGAAAAAAAGGGACAGCCTGCAGTTGAATAATTATTCCTGGGCGCGATGAGATAACCACCCGGGTATCGCCGTCGCCTCCATCGGCCTTGCGATCAAATATCCCTGAACCTCATGACAGCCCCACCCGCTGACAAGCTCATACGTTTGAAGGGTCTCAACGCCCTCAGCCACCACGCGGTACCCCAACGAATGGGCAAGTTTGATAATTGTGCGTACCAGACGCTGACTCCTGGACTGCTGAACCAGGTTTTCAATCAGTGAACGATCCAACTTAACGACACTGGCGGGCAGCCGTTGCAGGTGGGACCAGTTACTGTAGCCCGTTCCGAAGTCGTCAATGGCAATCTCGATACCCAACGCACGCAGCTCTTTGAGATGGTGCAGCACGCTGTCGAAATCACCTATGCGGGCGCTTTCAGTCAACTCCACTTCCAGTAACCGAGGATCGAAATCAGCCTGTCGAACCCTATGGACCAGCGCGCTTATGAATACTGAAGACTCAATATCCTGCACCGTGACATTGATCGACACCTTGAAATTCAAGCCCTCACGCTGCCACTGAGCCGCCTGGTCGATCGTGTTGCGCAAGACCCACAGACTGATCTGCCCCATCAACGCTGTTTTTTCAGCCAGCGGGATGAACTCGGAAGGTCCGATTGCCCCCAGAAGCGGGTGCTCCCAGCGCAGTAGCGCCTCGACCGACGTGCATGTTCCGCTGCCTATATCAATGCGAGGCTGGTAGACCATTCGAAATTGTTCATCACTGGCTATAGCCGTTGCCAGCGAGCTCAGGATAATAAAAGTGCGCTGCTGCGCGGCGTCCAGTTTATCTTCGTAGTAACCCCAGCCAACCATTCGATCCCGGGCATCATCGGCGGCGCTGATCGCCAGGCGCAGACACTCATGCGGCGACTTGCCTGCCCCCTCAAGTTTCAACAAGCCAACGCCGACGGTCATCTGCAAAGGAATGTCGTGGCACAGTACCGGCGTGATGTAGTCATTGATAATGGCTTTGCTGACAGCTTCTGCAATGGGGTACGGCAAAATAAGGCCGAACCGTGTAGGGCTGATTTTGTAAAGCCGCGATTCGGATGGGACAATCCCTAACAGGCGCTCCTTGATAGCCAGCATCAATTCCAGGGAAAACTCATAGCCCAACGTCTTGACTATCTCGTTCAAAAAGTCGGGAGAGATCACATCAATCACGACGATACTGCAGACTTCTGCGCGACTCTGAGCATTGCCGATGTCGCTCTCAAGCCGAGCGCGGTTGTACAGGCCTGTGGCAGGGTCAACATAGTTTTCCGATCTGAGCGCAATAATTCGACTCATCACCAGTCCAGCCAGATGCCTGAGCATTGAGGCATCTTGCTCGCTCATCATTGGCCGGGTGACGGTGTCGATCACGCACAGAGCGCCAAGCCCCAAACCGTCGTCAGTGGTCAGGGGCGCGCCCGCGTAATAGCGGATGCCTGGAAGCCCGGTGACCAGGGGATTGTCCTGGAAACGCAGATCGAGCGTCGCGTCCAGCACCTCGAGAAGCTCGTGCGAGTACAAGGTATAAGCACAGAAGGATTCGCTGCGGGGCGTTTCATTGATGCTCACGCCGACCTTGGCGCGGAACCACTGTTTGTGTTCATCCACAATTGAAATGAGCACGATGGGTGCCCGGAAGTATTCGGCACAGAGCGCAACGATTTGATCAAACGTACCATCGCGCTGATCGTCGAGCAGACATAGCTCTCGAATTCGCAGAAGACGACGTTGCTCAAGGGTTGACAGATCTTCAGCGTGTTCCATCAGACTCTCAACGAAGGTAATGAGATAGAGGACGATTGTTCGACGTCGAATGCATCCGCAGTGCGTCCGACGATTCCTGCGCGACCTAAGCCACTTGAGTCGCGAACCTGCCCACCGCCTCGACGACTCTCTTGGCGCCATCCTGAATTTCAACAATGACCTGGCCTGCCTGCGTGGCAAGTTCAAGGCCTTGCTCCGCCTGGGACTTACTGTTTGCCATCTCGGCCACGGTTTGTTCCACCAGCTTCTGGTTCTGCAACACAACCGATGCGATTTCTTCAGTCGCGGTACTGGTGCGGCCGGCCAGTTGTCGAACTTCATCGGCTACCACAGCGAAGCCTCGCCCCTGCTCACCTGCGCGAGCAGCTTCAATCGCCGCATTCAATGCCAGCAAGTTGGTTTGCTGCGCAATGCTGCTGATCGTCTGAATGATCGAGCTGATCAACAACGACTGCTTGCCGAGCGCCTCTACCCCGCCGGAGGCCGCCTGCATATCACCCGCGACTTTACGCATGGTGTGCATCGTATCGTTGACTACGACGGCTCCGCGCTGAGCAGTTACATCGGTCTGTTGGGAGATCTCAAATGCCGTTTGGGCTGCTTCACTGACGTCCTGTTCACGGGCAACCTGGTCGGTGATAACCGTCGCAAACTTGACGACCTTGCAGAGCGTTCCTTCGGTGTCATAGACCGGGTTATAGGTCGCTTCCAGCCATACCGTCCTACCGCTGCTGTCAACACGCTCAAATCGCCCGGCGACAAACTCACCCTTATTCAAGGTAGACCAGAACTCTTTGTATTTCTGCGACGACGCTTCATCCGGCCTGCAGAAAATACGGTGGTGACTGCCCTTTGCCTGGCTCAGGTTGTAGCCCATCGCTTTCAAGAACTGCTCATTGGCCATGAGTACATGCCCGGAAAGATCGAATTCGATCACGGCCGTCGAACGAAGTAATGCATCGATAAAGGATGTGTTTTCCGACGCTTGTTCCACGCGCGAAGTGATGTTCGTGGCATGGCAGGTCACATGGCTCAACTTGCCATTTTCATCCTTTACAGGTTGCCAATGTGCGTGAAGCCACACCAGGGAACCATCGGCGTGCAGGTATCGGTATTCATCAGAGATGGACTTGCCCGCCGCTACCGCTGCTCGAAAGTTATGAAAGCATGGGAGCTTGGAGACGTACTGCGGAACAACATCAGCCATGGCGCGACCCAGGAGTCGATCCTGGTCGTAGCCCAAGGCGCCTGCGAAATGTTCGTTGCAGGCGATAATTTTGAATGCCGGGTCGATACTCATCGTCAGCATTTCGCGGTTCAGGCCATCGCGCAGTTGGCGCAGCTCCAGCAGCTCTGCCGTCTGAGCGTGAAGCTGGTTCTTGAGTTTGGTATTGAACATGGAAAACCGCCTATAGGGTCATAACAAGTCTATCGGCACCGCCTGCATGATATTGAGGCGGTTCGACGCAGATAAATGATGGGACGTTAAAGTACCGACCTGCGCCCCCGACGTGTCAAAGACGCCGTCCTGCGCCAACCTGGCGCCCTAAGCGGCCGTGAAGAAAGCCACTTTCGCCGTAAGGCGATCCGCCAGCTGCGAGAGTTCCATGCTAGCGGTTGCAACCTGATGCGAACCGGTGGCTGATTGCACGGTGGAGCCATGAATACGGTTGATGTTTTGAGCGACATCATCAGCCACGCCACTCTGCTGTACGGAAGCGCTGGCAATCTGGGCATTCATATGACTGATGGCGCCAACCTGCTCGCTGATCCTGGCCAGCGCACTCTGCGCGCTGCGGGTTTGTGTGACGGTTTGGCTTGCCAGCTCGCAACTGTTGCGCATGGTTTGCGAGGCGGCTTCCGTCCCCAATTGCAGCGTGCTGATCATCTCCCGAATTTCCTCGGTGGACTGCTGGGTACGGTTGGCCAGCGAGCGCACTTCATCAGCGACCACCGCAAATCCGCGCCCATGTTCTCCTGCCCTCGCCGCTTCAATAGCAGCGTTCAGCGCCAGCAGGTTGGTTTGAGAGGCGATGGAGTTGATGACATCGATCACTGACCCGATATTTTCACTGTATTTGGATACCTGATTTACGGTACCCGTGGTTTGATCCAGCATTATTGCCAGTTGCTCAATGGCAACGGCAGTGCTGGCAACCAACCGATTACCGTTTTCCACTTCGATGTCGGCCAGGCGGGAAGCATCAGCCGCCTGCGCGGCATAGCCGGATACTTCGCTGACCGTCGCGGCCATTTGCGTGATGGCTGTAGCCACCTGCTCGGCTTCATGGGTTTGCAGGTTGATCTGGTCATTGTTGGTTGACGAGGTGGCCGACAATTGGATGGAGGAATGATTGACCTCCTGGGCTGCCCCGCGCACTTGTTGAATAGTCTGCGCCAAGTGCACAAGCGCGTCCTTGAGCACCCCCATCACGCTCTTGGGGTAATCAGTGGAAATCGTCTGGTTCAGATCACCCGCCGCCAGACGCTCAATGGCCAATGCCACCTCAGTGGGCTCCGCGCCCAATGTCGATTTAACGAAGCGAATAATCACCGCCGATAACGTGACGCTCAGCAGCAGGGCAATACCGGTCGCGATCAGCATCAGGGTACTGAACTGGCTGGCCGTTTCCTGCACCGCGCCGAGCTTGGCCTTGATGGATGCCTCTTCATAGTCAATCAGCGCATTCACGCGCTTTAACCACTCGCTGTAATCCAAAGACGTTTGACGCATCAGCAACGCCTGGGCTGCGGGAATGTCCCCCGCTCGGCGCAGTGAAATGACCGCCTGGGTGGATGCGAGGGTTTGTTGTTCAATCTCCTTGATTGCGGTCAACAGTCGAAGCTCTTCGCCCGTCACGCTTGCGCGTGTGAACAACTGATCCATCGGCGCCGCCGAGTCGGCGTAGGCTTGCTCCAGGGCTTTGATCTGCGACAAGTATGTGTCCAGATCAGGGTCGCTGGTCACCAGCACCGCATCCCGGATAGCAATGGCGCGGTTATGCACGCTGCCACGAAAGTTGATGGCGTAGCGCTGCACCTTTGCCGCATTTTCACCGACGTCGCCCAACGTGGCATCGATAAAGGCAACGCGCTGAATGCCGATGGCTGTGATCATCGTCAGAAGCGCCAGGATGGCTGCGAAACTCAGCCCTATGCGTGTGGCCAACGAAAGCGTTTTCTTCATGGCTTACTCTGAAATATGCCCGTCACGGGACTGGATTGATGCGGATGACGCGAGGGGCGCGGTGAGCCAATCACGCTGGGTGGGTTGAAGATACGTCGATGCCGGATAACCAATCCATTGAGTATTACGCACTGCATTGATAGCTCAGTGCTATCACGCGAGCGTGGATAAAACAAATCCGTAAGTCAGCCAAGACCGACGCCCGCCATCTTCACCGACATCAATGCCCGGACCAGCGGGTCAGCTGGCCATCGCTCGGAACCTGAGAAAAACGGCGACTGAGGCTCCCGCCAAGGGCTCACGCAATAGCCCTGTATGTCACCGGCCTTGGCCTGATTGGGTAGTTTCAGCCAATCAATGACTTCCTTGCCGAGGCCCCTTATGGCACCGACTCACATCGCTTGCGCCTTTCTGTATGTCCTATTGCTGAGCACTGTCTGGCCTGGCCACGCCAGAGACCTCGCCGAGGGCCTTACCGAACAGTCACCCTCGGTGGCACTTGAAAATAAAAACCAACGGTACCCGCAATGGACCGGCATCGGCTCACTGAAAAACGCCTTGGGCCAGACCTGCAATGCCGTTCTGCTGGACACGCGCAATCGCCGGGGTAAGGCCGTCGGCCCGGCGTATGTGCTGACCAGCGGGCATTGTGTGTTCTACAGCTACGGTACAGCGCGCATCCGCCAGGCGTTCAACGCCGATGTGACCTTCAATTACTTTCATGACACCCCCGAACGGCATGCCACTTACGCCGTCAAGACAGCACATTGGAGCAGCATGGCGGGCACTGACCTGGCCGTACTCGAACTGGATACGTCACTGGCCGTGCTGGTGGCCAGCGCGATCATGCCACTCAAGCTGGCCTCTCATCGTCAGGCATCGGATCGAGAAGTGATCAACGTGGGCGCGCCAACCGGTTTTCTGAAAAAGGGCCTGCGCATGAGTGTCTGCGTGGAGTCGCCCCTCAACAGTTTTGCCGAACACCCCGGCGTGTTTCCCGGCGCCTTGCACAACCGCTGCAACGGTCTGCGCCCGGGCAGCTCCGGCAGCCCGATGCTGGACCGCAACACCAATGAAATCACCAGCATCATCAGCAAGGTCGCGTCTGCCATTCAAAAGGACATTCTCAACAGTTGCCAGAACAACTCGGCGTGCGAAGCGGCCAAATTCAATTACAGCTATCCCGCCAACGATGTGTACTACTGCTTTGTAGACGGTGTTTTCCGTAACGACACCCCAACCTGCCAACTCAAGGCCGTTGACATCACGCTGGACGAGCCGTGGAATCTGAAACCGTATGTGCACTTGCAACGTGACGCCGCCGACCAAATTACCCGTCCCACCTGGAACCTGAGGTTCTCGATCCAGGAGCCGTTCTACCGATTCAAGACCGTGAATGACATCACCGATTGCTCACGCACGCACGGCTACCAAGTTGCTGCCGGCTCTGACGAGGCCTATATCGACCAGCCCATCGGCCCATCGCTGGGGCCGCATGTGCTATGCATACTCGGGGTGCCAAAGGCCGAGCAGCCGCTGACCGAAGCACTGCTGCGCAATGTGTTCACCCATTCGGTATTCCTGACCAACCCGGCACCGGCCCCGCAGCTCAAGCACCGCTATCACATCGCCTGGGAAAACCAGCACAACGGTTTCAACCGGCATTACTACTACAGCGTGAACCCGGCGATCAGCACCCTCTGTGGCGATATTGACGACGATCGCTACACCCTGGCCATCGATGGCATTTTTCTTGATATAGCCGAGCTGCCCATCACGCTATGCAGCTATGCGCGTAACAGCGCCGGGCAACCGTCGGCCATTCGTACGGACGTGATCAAAGGTGCAACGGATGGTTGAAGCCTTTGACCCGTCTTGCCCCCGTAAAAGCTTGCGCGACGACACTGAGTGACCGCCCGGGCGTAGCGAATCAGATTTGTGCCAGACCGCCGTCGACGGCAACCTCACTGGCGGTCATAAAGCTGCTGTCCTGCGACGCGAGAAACGCGGCTGCCGCGCCGCCCTTCACCGCCGCGTAGAGTCGATCGAGGTCGGCCACGGCGGCGTCAAGCGCGTCCTGGCGGCGGCCGAAGATGAATACGAAGGCTCCCTCCTCGATAAAGCGTTTTGCTGCGGCAAGGCCGATACCGGTAGCGCCGCCGGTAGATAGTTTTGCGCAGGTTTTACGCGGGCACAAAAAAGCCGATCTAGCTGATCGGCTTAGTGTCTGATTTTAATCAGGAATAATGGTCGGGACGGAGTGATTCGAACACTCGACCCCTAGCACCCCATGCTAGTGCGCTACCGGACTGCGCTACGCCCCGACTAGGCGTGTTACTGGGTTTGCTTCTTAGCGAAGCGAATCGGAATATACCGCAAGCTTTTGAAATGTGGAAGTATTTTAAAAGCCTGAATCACTTTTTCAACACCACCAGCACATCTTCGAGTTCGGAGATCATCTGGCGGATCAGTTGCTTGTATTGGGTGGTGTCGTCTTTGGCTTCATCACCGGACATGCGCTGGCGCGCGCCGCTGATGGTGAACCCCTGGTCGTACAGCAACGCGCGGATCTGTCGGATCATCAGCACATCCTGGCGCTGATAATACCGACGGTTCCCGGTGCGTTTGACGGGGTTGAGTTGAGGAAACTCCTGCTCCCAATAGCGCAGCACGTGCGGTTTTACCGCACACAGCTCGCTGACTTCACCGATGGTGAAGTAGCGTTTGCCCGGGATGACGGGTAGTTCGTCGTTATGACTTGGTTCCAGCATAAGCCTCAACTCGGGCCTTCAACTTCTGCCCTGGACGAAAGGTGACCACACGGCGAGCCGTGATCGGGATTTCTTCTCCCGTTTTTGGATTGCGGCCAGGCCGCTGGCGTTTGTCCCGCAGGTCAAAATTGCCGAAACCGGACAATTTGACCTGCTCGTTGTCTTCCAGAGCGTGCCTGATCTCTTCAAAAAACAGCTCGACCAATTCCTTGGCCTCACGCTTGTTCAGACCCAACTCTTCGTACAGACGTTCCGCCATCTCAGCTTTCGTCAAAGCCCCCATACGTCACTTCCTTAACGTGGCGTTCAACCTTTGTTCGAGCGAGGTGAGGATATTTTGTGTCGTGGTATTCACCTCATCGTCATTAAGAGTGCGCGATGGATGCTGCCAGGTCAAGCCAACTGCAAGGCTTTTTCTATGCGGATCAATGCCTTTACCCTGATAGACGTCAAATAGCCTGAGGTCCGTCAGCCATTCCCCTGCATTTTCTCGAATTACTTCCAGAACGGCAGTGGCGGCGACTTCACGATCGGCGATCAGGGCCAGGTCACGACGCACTTCAGGGAAGCGCGACAACTCGCTGAATTTCGGCATCTTGCCCGACGCAACTTCAGCCAGGACCAGTTCAAAAACGAAGACTGGACGGTCCAGACCCAGGGTTTTCGACAGTTCCGGGTGAATGGCGCCGACAAAGCCGACCAAGCGACCCTCGCGCTCGATGCGCGCGGTCTGGCCTGGGTGCAGCGCCGGGTGTTTGCCAGGCAGGAACGTGAACGCGTCCAGCGCACCGGCAAAGCCCAGCACGGCTTCCACGTCGGCCTTGACGTCAAAGAAGTCCACGGCGTCGCGGCCCTGTGCCCAGCCTTCCGGCAGGCGGCTGCCGCAGACCACACCGGCCAGCATCGGCTCTTGCTTCAGGCCATCGAGTTGACCGACGAAACGCAGGCCGCTTTCGAACATGCGCACGCGATCCTGCTGACGGTTCAGGTTGTGAGACAGCGCCTTGACCAGGCCTGGCCACAGTGACGAGCGCATGGCCGCCATGTCATTGGAGATCGGATTGGCCAGCAACAGCGGCTCGACGCCCGGGTTGAACAGCTCGAATTGCTTTGGATCGATGAAGCTGTAGGTCACCGCTTCCTGATAACCACGAGCCACCAGCAGGCGACGCAACTCAGGCAGGTGCGCACGCGCCTCGGCCTTCGGTTGTGGCGCAAGGCGCGCTTGCGGGTAGCGCACCGGCAGACGGTTGTAGCCGTACAGGCGAGCCAGTTCTTCGATCAGGTCGACTTCCAGACTGATATCGAAGCGATGGCTTGGCACTTCAACGTGCCACTGCCCTTCCCCACCCGCAGAGATGGAGAGGCCGAGGGCCGACAGCAGTTGCTCGATCTCGGCAGGCTCAATCACCAGGCCGAGCATTTGCTCGACGCTTTTGGCACGCAGGGTGATGGGCGCAATGGACGGCAGGTACTGCTCGTTGACCCTCTCGGTGATCGGACCGGCTTCGCCACCGGTGATGTCCAGCAGCAGGCCAGTGGCGCGCTCCATGGCTTCACGGGCCAGCTGCCAGTCCACGCCACGCTCATAGCGGTGCGATGCATCGGTGTGCAGGCCGTACGAACGGGCCTTGCCGGCGATGGCGATCTGGTCGAAGAACGCGCTTTCAAGGAATACGTCACGCGTGGTCGCGGAGACGCCGCTGTGCTCGCCACCCATCACGCCGGCAATCGCCAAGGCGCGGGAGTGGTCGGCAATGACCAGGGTGTCGGCGCGCAGGCTGACTTCCTGGCCGTCGAGCAGTACCAGCTTCTCGCCTTCCTCTGCCATACGCACGCGGATGCCGCCTTGGATTTCGGCAAGGTCAAACGCGTGCAGCGGCTGGCCCAGCTCCAACATCACATAGTTGGTGATGTCGACGGCCGCGTCGATGCTGCGCACATCAGCGCGGCGCAGGCGTTCAACCATCCACAGCGGGGTTGGCCTGGACAGGTCGACGTTACGGATCACGCGACCCAGGTAACGTGGGCAGGCGTTTGGCGCCGACACTTCAATCGAGCGCACTTCGTCGTGCACGGCTGGCACACTGGCAACCACTGGACGGGTGACGGGCACGTTGTACAGCGCACCCACTTCACGGGCCAGGCCGGCCAGGGACAGGCAGTCGCCACGGTTCGGGGTCAGGTCGACCTCGATGCTGGCGTCTTCCAATTCCAGGTAAACACGAATGTCCTGGCCCACCGGCGCATCGGCCGGCAGTTCCATCAAGCCGTCGTTGCCCTCGCCCACCTGCAGCTCAGCCTGGGAGCACAGCATGCCGTTGGACTCGACGCCGCGCAGCTTGGCCTTCTTGATCTTGAAGTCGCCCGGCAGTTCGGCACCGATCATGGCGAACGGGATCTTCAGGCCCGGGCGCACGTTGGGCGCTCCGCACACGACCTGGAAGGTCTCTGCGCCGTTACTGACCTGGCACACACGCAATTTGTCGGCATCCGGGTGCTGCTCGGTGCTCAGCACCTCGCCTACCACCACGCCACTGAATACACCGGCGGCCGGGGTGACGCTATCGACCTCAAGACCGGCCATCGACAGACGCGCAACCAGCGCGTCGCGATCCACCTGCGGGCTTACCCAGCCGCGCAGCCATTGTTCACTGAATTTCATCCTGCTCTCCTAAAGATTCGTTACGACTAGCGAAATTGCGCGAGGAACCGCAAGTCGTTGTCGAAGAACAGACGCAAGTCGTTCACGCCGTAACGCAGCATGGCCAGACGCTCAACGCCCATGCCGAAGGCAAAGCCCGAAAACTCTTCCGGGTCGATCCCGGACATGCGCAGCACGTTAGGGTGGACCATGCCGCAACCCATCACTTCCAGCCAGCCGGTCTGCTTGCAGACGCGGCAGCCTTTGCCGCTGCACATCACGCATTCCATATCGACTTCAGCCGATGGTTCGGTGAACGGGAAGAAGGATGGACGGAAACGCACCGCCAGCTCTTTCTCGAAGAACACCCGCAGGAATTCTTCGATGGTGCCTTTGAGGTCGGCGAAATTGATATCGCGATCCACCAGCAGGCCTTCGACCTGGTGGAACATCGGCGAATGGGTGATATCGGAGTCGCTACGGTACACACGGCCCGGGCAGACGATGCGGATCGGCGGCTTGTTCGCTTCCATGGTGCGGACCTGTACCGGCGAGGTATGGGTGCGCAACAACATGTTTGCGTTGAAATAGAAGGTGTCGTGCATCGACCGGGCCGGGTGATGGCCTGGGATGTTGAGCGCCTCGAAGTTGTGATAGTCGTCTTCAACCTCGGGGCCTTCGGCAATGCCGTAGCCGATATGGGTAAAGAACTGCTCGATACGTTCCAGAGTCCGGGTGATCGGATGCAGACCGCCCGACGCCTGGCCACGGCCAGGCAAGGTTACGTCAATGGACTCGGCGGCGAGCTTGGCCGCAAGATCGGCCTCCTCGAGCGACGCCTTGCGCGCATTGAGAACCTCGGTGACGCGCTCCTTGGCAACGTTGATCAGCGCGCCGACCTGCGGACGCTCCTCAGCCGGCAAATTCCCCAGGGTCTTCATCACCTGAGTCAATTCACCCTTTTTACCAAGGTAGTGAACCCGGATTTGCTCCAGGGCATTTACATCTTCAGCGCTTTGCACAGCCTCAAGGGCTTGGGCGACGAGCGCGTCCAGGTTTTCCATGTACAGACTCCAGATACAAAATAGGGGAAGAGCTTGAAGGCTCTTCCCCTATTTATGACGTTTACCACCCTGGGCTACAGGAGTAACCCAGGGTGACTGTCGGGGGTACTTAAGCCAAGGAGGCTTTAGCTTTCTCGACAATCGCAGCAAACACCGCTTTTTCGTTCACGGCCAGTTCAGCCAGAACCTTACGGTCGATTTCGATGGACGCTTTCTTCAGGCCAGCGATGAAACGGCTGTAGGACAGACCGTTAACACGTGCACCAGCGTTGATACGAGCGATCCACAGAGCGCGGAACTGACGTTTTTTCTGACGACGGTCACGGTAGGCGTATTGGCCTGCCTTGATTACCGCTTGCTTGGCAACACGGAATACGCGTGAACGCGCGCCGTAGTAGCCTTTAGCAAGTTTCAGAATTTTTTTGTGACGCTTACGGGCCATGACGCCACGCTTAACACGAGCCATGAGTTACTTCCTCTATTCTTGAACCAAAATTAACGAAGGCGCAGCATGCGCTCGACTTTTGCCACGTCAGACGGATGCAGCAAGCTGCTACCGCGCAGTTGACGCTTACGCTTGGTCGACATTTTGGTCAGGATGTGGCTCTTGAAAGCGTGCTTGTGCTTGATGCCGTTAGCAGTTTTCAGAAACCGCTTAGCAGCACCACTTTTAGTTTTCATCTTTGGCATGTTCGGTACTCCGCATTCAGTTGATAAACATAATCAGAAGGCCTGCCGTGCCCTGTTGATTACTTCTTCTTTTTCGGGGCGATGACCATGATCAGCTGGCGTCCTTCCATCTTAGGATGCTGTTCGACCGAACCGTACTCGAGCAGGTCAGCTTCAACCCGCTTGAGGAGTTCCATCCCCAGCTCCTGGTGGGCCATCTCACGGCCGCGGAATCGCAAGGATACCTTGGCCCTGTCCCCATCACTCAGGAAACGTACCAGGTTGCGCAGTTTTACCTGGTAATCCCCTTCCTCCGTCCCTGGACGAAACTTGATTTCTTTAACCTGGATCTGCTTCTGGTTTTTCTTGGCTGCGGCAACCTGCTTCTTCTTCTCGAAGATCGATTTGCCGTAGTCCATCAGCTTGCAGACAGGTGGTACAGCATCGGCGGAAATTTCCACCAAATCGAGCTTGGCTTCTTCAGCCTTAAGAAGCGCGTCTTCAATTGACACAATCCCAAGCTGCTCACCTTCAGCCCCAATTAACCGAACCTCGCGTGCCGAGATATTCTCGTTGATCGGGGCTTTCGGTGCAGCTCGTTTATCTTGTCTCATTTCACGCTTAATAGTAATTACTCCGAATCTGGGCGACCACGCCGGGAAACCGCTTGCGCGAGGAACTCAGCGAACTGGGCGACGGGCATCGAGCCCAGGTCAGCACCTTCACGAGTACGCACAGCGACAGTCTGCATCTCGACTTCCCGATCTCCGATAACCAAAAGATAGGGAACCTTGAGCAAAGTATGCTCACGGATTTTAAAGCCGATCTTTTCATTTCTCAAGTCGGACTTGGCACGAAATCCGCTTTCGTTGAGTGTTTTTTCAACTTCAGCGGCAAAATCTGCCTGTTTATCAGTGATATTCATGATCACTGCCTGGGTCGGAGCCAGCCACGCCGGGAACGCGCCCTCGTAGTGCTCGATCAGGATGCCGACGAACCGTTCGAACGAGCCGAGGATCGCCCGGTGCAGCATAACCGGGTGTTTACGGCTGTTGTCTTCGGAGACGTATTCGGCTCCCAGACGGATCGGCAGGTTAAAATCGAGCTGCAGGGTACCACACTGCCAGACACGGCCAAGGCAATCTTTCAGCGAGAACTCGATCTTGGGACCGTAGAACGCGCCCTCGCCCGGCTGCAGGTCGTACGCAAGGCCCGCGCTGTCGAGTGCGGCGGCCAGTGCAGCTTCGGCGCGATCCCAGAGTTCGTCGGAGCCGACGCGTTTTTCCGGACGAGTGGACAGCTTCATCTCGACTTCGGTGAAGCCGAAATCGCGGTAAACGTCCATGGTCAGCTTGATGAACGCGGCCGATTCAGCCTGCATCTGCTCTTCGGTGCAGAAAATATGGGCGTCGTCCTGGGTAAAGCCGCGCACACGCATGATGCCGTGCAGCGCACCCGATGGCTCGTTGCGGTGGCAGGCACCGAACTCGGCCAGGCGCATCGGCAACTCGCGGTAGCTCTTCAGGCCTTGATTGAACACCTGCACGTGGCAAGGGCAGTTCATCGGCTTGATGGCGTAGTCGCGGTTTTCCGACTGGGTGGTGAACATGTTGTCGGCGTAGTTGGCCCAGTGCCCGGATTTCTCCCACAGGCTGCGATCGACGACCTGCGGGGTCTTGATCTCGAGATAACCGTTTTCGCGCTGAACCTTGCGCATGTACTGTTCGAGCACCTGGTACAGGGTCCAGCCGTTCGGATGCCAGAACACCATGCCCGGCGCTTCTTCCTGGAGATGGAACAGGTTCAGGCGCTTGCCGATCTTGCGGTGGTCGCGTTTCTCGGCTTCCTCGATGCGCTGGATGTAGGCGGCCAGCTGCTTTTTGTCGGCCCAGGCGGTGCCGTAGATGCGTTGCAGTTGCTCGTTCTTCGCGTCGCCGCGCCAGTAGGCGCCGGACAACTTGGTCAGCTTGAACGACTTGAGAAAGCGCGTGTTCGGCACGTGCGGGCCACGGCACATGTCCACATATTCTTCGTGGTAGTACAGACCCATGGCCTGCTCGTCCGGCATGTCTTCCACCAGGCGCAGCTTGTAGTCTTCGCCACGGGCGGTAAACACGTCGATCACTTCGGCGCGCGGGGTGACCTTCTTGATGACGTCGTAATCTTTTTCGATCAGCGCGTGCATGCGCTGCTCGATGGCCGCCAGGTCGTCCGGAGTGAAAGGACGCTCGTAGGCGATGTCGTAATAGAAGCCTTCTTCGATTACCGGGCCGATCACCATCCTGGCGGTTGGGTACAGCTGCTTGACCGCATGGCCGATCAGGTGCGCGCAAGAGTGGCGAATAATCTCGAGCCCCTCTTGATCCTTGGGCGTGATGATCTGCAGGCTGGCGTCGGAGGTGATCAGGTCACTGGCATCGACCAGCTTGCCGTCGACCTTGCCGGCCACGGTGGCCTTGGCGAGGCCGGCACCAATGGATGCGGCGACCTCGGCTACGGAAACCGGATGATCGAATGAACGTTGACTGCCGTCGGGTAGAGTAATAGTTGGCATGGCGCCTCCTCTCCTAGTGGTGACCCCTACCAAAGGTCACGTGGGTTGGGATGAGCCAGTACAAGATCCAACACCAGGCCGTTCAATGCTGAACGCCTGCCTTACAGCGGCAGGAGCCTTTCGGCCAACCGATAATCGAACCAGAGTGACTGGAGTGAACAAAAAAGAGCCCCGGCAAGGCGGCAAATGGCACGCCTGGAAAAAGCCAAGCTCACGATGCTAGCACAGATGAACGGTCATCGCGCCGCCACGACCGGGGTAAAGGCAAATTCCATGCTTTAGGGCCGCAAAAGTGAACTTGAGCTGTACGTCACGCCTCAAACACCCCGAGAATCGCCGTTCGTCCTCGACCCAAAGGAGCATCCCATGATGCGTTTTACCTCGACCCTCGCCCTCGCCGCTTCCCTGGCATTCCTTTCGCTCGGCGCGCAAGCCGCGGCGCCATCGAACTGGCCAGACGGCGCCCGTGACGCGTTCGTCAAAGACTGCAGCGCTGCGGCCAGCCAGAACGTGGACGCCAAAACCGCCAAAGCTCATTGCGAATGTGGCGCCAACAAGATCAACGCCGAATTGAGCACTGCGGAAATCAAAGAGCTGATGACCAACCAGAACGCCAGCCCGGAGCTGAAGAACAAGGCAGTCGCGGCTATTTCGTCCTGCAAAGTCGTCAAGAAAAAGTAAGAACGTCTGCTGATCAGACGTCCGTTTTGCCAAAAAAACAGCCTGAAAACTGCTATTTCTCACAAATTACGTAGCTTTTACGGCTTTTTTTAACAGCTGATATTTCGCCGCAAAGCCCCGTAGAACGGGGCTCTCCGCCGGATACTCGACTAAACGCAACGCGATTGATTAGCAAACAATGCCTTGGGGGGGCTCCCAAGCCGAACATTTCGACTATGATAGCCCTGTGTGCCCAGTTGGCCTGAGCAGCACAGCACTACTGAAAATATATGTTTCTTGGAGATACACCATGTCTAATCGCCAAACCGGCACCGTTAAATGGTTCAACGATGAAAAAGGCTTCGGCTTCATCACTCCTCAAGGTGGCGGTGACGACCTGTTCGTACACTTCAAAGCTATCGAAAGCGACGGTTTCAAAAGCCTGAAAGAAGGCCAAACCGTTTCCTTCGTGGCTGAGAAAGGCCAAAAGGGTATGCAAGCTGCACAGGTTCGCGGCGAGTAATCTCCGCTGAGCTAAAAAAAACCCCGTCCATGTGACGGGGTTTTTTATGGGCGCTGCAAAAGCCGCAGGCTATCAGCCGCAATTGACCCGCGTGATCACCAGATTATCGTCGGTGTTCAGGTTCAAGCGGTCGGAGCGATATTCCAATGTAATCATGTCGTTGGGCTTGAGGATGCGTGCATTCTGGGCACCGGCACGGGTACGCGCCTGCTCCAACAGTTGAGGCGAGGCTTTCTGGCCGATCGTGTACTCGGCGGACTTCGACTCACAGCGGCTATGACCGGCGTCGGTCACGCCGGCATCCTTGCCTGGCTCAGAGGCACCCGGGGTGCTGCAACCCGCCAACGCGAGCGCCGCCAACAAAGTACCGAATGATGCGAGCTTCCAAGGCATGAAGCCTCCTATGATAAAAAAGTGAACAGAGATCGTGCGACAGCGATGCAACCGATTGGTTTCAAGACGTTAACGCCTCACCCGCAAGTCTGCCTGAGTCATGCCAGGCAAGCGTCCAGTCAATCGTGACCAGATATGAACATGCTCAGTAGATATCGATGTAGTCGGACGACGGCGCTGGCCAGTTCTGCTTCAGCGCGTTGAAAATCTGCGTCACCCAGACCTCGTCACTGGCAGCCACATTGCCTACATACCCCGACCCCTTCGCCCAGGTCTCCAAGCGAAACAGCAGCCCATCGATATCTACGCCGCCTACAACCTTTCCTGAAGAGATGTAGGCGATACCGGCCCTGGTGACCCGAAGCTGGGCATGTTCATCGTCACTGGCACTGGCAATCAGTTGCCGCACAGCGGCCAGTGTAAGACTCTCAGGCTTGTTCAAATCGATTTGCACGCGGTGTTTCCCGGCCAATAAACAGGCCGACAGTGTCGCACACCCCTCCCCTCATGCCTAAGTAGCAGTGCCAAACCCCGCGTAAAATGCTTAACTGCACCCGCTCAAGCCGCACGCCAGCGCATCGCCCAGTACCTAAAGCCCGCGAGATTTCCCATGACCACCGTAACGCTCCAAGCCGATATCAAAGCCAAATGGCCCCAGGGGCAAAGCTCCTACAGTCCCGGCAGTGCGGAGGAGTTGGCGATCATTGGGATCGACCTGCTGGTCAAGGAACTCGGCACCCAGGGCGCACACGCCTTCATCGGCCAGGTATTCGAGAAATACCCGACCGATTACGAGGGTGCACAGGAACGCGAGTAGGAACCGGTCAGCGAACGCCGACCGGCAAGCGGTTTACTTCAAACGTGCCAGGCGCTCGGTCAGCAGATCGAAAAAGCCCTGGGCATCGCCATTCTCGACCCAGAACGCGTTCTTCTCCTGCTTCAAGCCGTCGTACCAATCCACGATGGTCTGGCCGAAGGTCGGGCCTTCCCGGCTGTCGACGACCACGTTGACCTGGCGACCAGTGAACAGCGATGGCTTGAGCAGGTAGGCGACCACTGTGGCGTCATGCACCGGGCCACCTGGAATGCCATAGTGCTCCATGTCGCCCTTGACGTACTCGTTGAGGATATTGCTGACGACCTTGCTCGCGTTGTTGTTCAGGTCCGCGATCTTCTTCAGGCGCGCTTCGCTGGTCAGCACTTTATGGGTGACGTCCAGCGGCAGGTAGGTCAACTTCACGCCACTTTTAAGCACAATTTCCGCGGCCACCGGGTCGGCAAAGAGGTTGAACTCGGCCACTGGCGTGATATTGCCGCCATTGAAGTGCGCCCCCCCCATCACCACCACTTCCTTGATGCCCTGGGTGATTTCCGGCGCCTGGGTCAATGCCAGGGCCAGGTTGGTCTGCGGACCGAGCATGGCGATGGTGATGCTGTGGGGTTTGGCGGTCGTCAGGGTCTTGATCAGGTAATCCACCGCGTTGCCATCAGCCAGGCCTTGTTTCGGCTCATGCACGGTGACGCCGGAGATACCTTCCTTGCCATGGATATTCTCGGCATAGATCGGCTTGCGCAGCAGCGGCGCTGGAGCACCCGCGTAAACCGGGATGTCTTCGCGTGCTGCCCACTCGCGCGCGAGGCGGGCGTTGCGGGAGGTTTTGTCCAGGCGCACGTTGCCGGCCACTGTCGTCAGTGCGCGAATGTTCAGTTCCTCCGGAGAAGCCATGGCGAACAGCAAGGCAACCACATCGTCGGCACCGGGGTCGGTATCGATGATCAGGTCGATTTTTTCCGCCGCCTGGGCGCTTGCAGCTGTGAGCGCGGACAAAAGCAAAACACTCCGGAACAGGTTTTTCAGGGAGGGAAGACCACGTTGCATAAAACACTCCTTGTCGTAGGGGGACTCTAGAAGGTTACGCCGGATACCAGCGCGATATTGCAGTAAGGCTGACATTCGCCGGTGCGCACGACCGCGCGCGCCCTGCCACTCAATTGCTTGAATGCTTCATGACTGAGCAGGCGTCGCTCGCCCAGCGCCGCCTGATCGGCCAGCGCATTGAGCTCGACCAGCGCCGCAGGCCGCTTGAGCAGGATTTCTTCAGCCAGCACGTGGCTTTCCACCTGCATTTCGCTGAGCACCACGCGCAGGGTGCTGATGAAATCCGGAATGCCCTGGGTCAGCGCCAGGTCAATCAATTCGACGCCGGGCGGCACCGGCAGGCCGGCATCCCCGATGACCAGAATGTCGCCGTGCCCCAATGACGCGATCACACGGGACAGGGCGATATTGAGCAGAGGTGTCTTTTTCATGAGGGCACAAAACCTTGTACGTCGTGCAGCGTAGGAATGGAAGGCTGGGCGCCGGCACGGGTCACCGACAACGCGGCCGCGACCTGGCCAAAACGGATGGCCTCGGCTTCGCTCTTGCCCGCAGCCAGCGCCGCGGCAAAGCCACCCACGAAGGTATCGCCGGCAGCCGTGGTGTCCACCGCCCGGACCTTGGGCGCGACCAAGTGCTCGAAGCTGTTGCCATCTGTAAACAGTGCGCCCTGAGCACCGAGGGTGATGATGACTTTACCGGCGCCCGCCTTGATCAACGCTGTCGCGGCGAGCTTGGCGCTGTCGAGCGAATCGACCGCAACACCGCTCAAGGCGCTGGCTTCACTTTCGTTGGGAATCAGGTAGTCGATCGAGGCATACCACTCGGCCGGCAAGGGCCCACTGGCCGGCGCCGGGTTGAGGATCACCGTCTTGCCCAGCTCGCGGCCGCGCTTGAGCGTATGCCCGACGGTGTCCATCGGCACTTCAAGCTGGCAAATGATCACGTCGGCAGCCTGCAACACCGCATCGCAGGCCGTCAACGACTGGGGCGTCAACTGACCGTTACTGCCCGCCACAATCACAATCGCGTTCTGGCTGCTGTCATCCACCACGATCAGCGCGACCCCACTGGAGCCGTCCACGGTGCTGACGGCCTGACAGTCGATGCCTTCGACCAACAGCGCATCGCGCAATTGGCCGCCATAGGCATCGCTGCCGACGCAGCCGATCATGGCCACATCCGCTCCCAGGCGCGCCAGGGCGACGGCCTGATTGGCGCCCTTGCCACCGGGGACGGTGGAAAAGGTCTGGCCGATCAGCGTTTCACCGGCACGCGGCAAGCGACTGGCGCGGGTGACCAGATCCATGTTCAAGCTGCCTACTACCACTACGTTCGCTGGCATACATCAGTACTCATCAATTCGGTTCAGCGGTATTGGGCAAACACACCCGTCAACGGCGCCGTCGACTCACGCAAGACAATGCTTGGCGTCACGATGCGTTGATCGACCGGCAGTTGGGGTGTCGCTATACGTCGCAGTAATAATTCGGCCGCTGTCTCACCCAGCTGTACGATCGACTGCCCGACCGTGGTCAGCGCAGGATAGACATAGCGGCCCATTTGAATGTCATCGAAACCTATCACCGACAGCTCGCCCGGCACGCGAATATTGCGCTCTGCCGCAGCGCGAAGCACGCCAAAACCGATCATGTCGTTGCAGGCAAAAATCGCACTGGGCGGTTGCTGCGCAAGCAATTGCACGGCGGCGGCATAACCGCCGTTGCTGGTGAAATCACTTTCGCGGATGCGCTCGGCGGCTGTTTCAACACCCGCCTCGCGCAGCGCACGGCGATAGCCTGCCAGGCGCATTTGCGCCACGCGCGTATGGGCAGGGCCGGCGATGCAGGCAATGTCACGATGGCCCAATTCAAGCAAGTGCCGGGTCGCCAGGTAGGCACCCTCTTCATGATCGATGCGCACCAGGTCGACGTCGATACCGTCCAGCGCCCGGTCGACGATCACCATGGGCGTGCGCACCGCGCTCAAGCCAGCGGCAAGGCCGCTGTCATCGCCGCCCACCGAGGTCACGATCAAGCCGTCGACGCGCTTCTCCAACAACACGCGCAAATAGCTGCGCTGCTTTTCGGCGTTGTCATCGGAGTTGCAGAGGATCACGCAATAGCCATTGCGCTCGCAGTAATCCTCGATGCCCCGGGCCAACTCCGCGAAGTACGGGTTGAGGCTGTTGGGCACCAGCAGCCCGATCGTCGCCGTGGTCTTGGCCTTGAGCGAGCGCGCTACGGCACTGGGCACATAGTCCAACTGCTTGATCGCCGCCTCGACCTTGACGCGCACCGGTTCGCTGACCGGGCGCGTCTTGTTCACCACATGGGACACCGTGGTGTAGGAAATGCCCGCCAGCGCCGCCACATCCTTGATCGTTGCCATGGTTCAGCCCCGCCGACTGGCGCGCTGGCTGCGGTACGTATCGAGGACCACAGCGATCACGATCACGGCACCGGTAATAATGCGTTTGGTGGGCTCTGTCGCGCCGATCTGCGCCAGGCCCGCCGCCAGTACCGAAATAATCAGCACACCAAAGAACGTGCTGATGACCGAGCCGCGCCCGCCCATCAGGCTGGTACCGCCGATCACCACGGCGGCGATCACTTGCAACTCCAGGCCCGAGCCGGCATTCGGGTCCGCCGCTTCCAGGCGCGAGATCTGGAACAGCGCGGCCACACCGGCGAGCAGGCCCATCAGGCTGAACACCAGGATTTTGTAGGGCTTGGGGTTGATGCCGGCCAGGCGCACCGCTTCTTCGTTGGTACCGATACCGATCAGGTAACGACCGAACACAGTGCGGGTCAGCACGAGCTGGGCGGCGATGATCACCAGCAACGCAATGATGAACGACGGCGAAATCCCGAACGCGATCGGATTGGACAGCCAGGCAAACGAGTCACCGATATAAGCGGTGCGCGAGCCGGTCATCTGGTAAGCCACGCCCCGGGCCATCTCCAGCACGCCAAGGGACACGATAAAGGACGGAATACGCCACGCCACCGTGATGGAACCGGTAAGCGTGCCGGCCAATGCGGCGCAGCCCATGCCCAGCACGGCGGCCGGCAATACACTCCAGCCCCAGCTGAGAATCGCCACGCTGACCGCCGACGCCGCCAATGCCAGTACCGAGCCAACCGAGAGGTCGATACCACCAATGATCAGGATGAAGGTCATGCCCACCGCCAGCACCATCAGGTCCGGAATCTGGTTGGCCAGGGTGCTGAATGTGTCATAGGACAGGAAGTGATCGCTGAGTACCGAGAACAGCGCAATCATCGCCAGCAACGCGCCCGCCAGGCCCAGGTAGGTGCCCAGGCCGTAGAAGTTGCCGCCCGCTTTACCAGGGGAAGTGGTTGTTTTCATGGGGTATTCCTAGGCGCTGCATCGTTGAGCAGCGCGTCACGTTTGTGATAGCCGGCAAAGGCGGCGGCGAGCAATTCATCCTGGGTCCAGCGATCGCGCTCGAAGGTCTCGATCAGGCGTCCGGCGGACAACACGCCGATGCGGTCGCAGATCAGCATCAGCTCGCGCAGATCACTGGAGACCACCACCAGCGCTTTGCCCTGGCGCGTCAACTCGCCGAGCAAGGCATAAATGTCGAACTTGGCACCGACGTCGATGCCACGCGTAGGCTCATCGAAGAGCATCACCGAACAATCGCGCTCCAGCCAGCGGCCAATCACTACCTTCTGCTGGTTACCGCCCGAAAGCTCGGAGACCAATTGCGCCGGGCTGGAACTGCGGATGCGCATGGCGTCGATCTGGCGCTTGGCCAGGGCGGTTTCATCGCGGCGGTTGACCAGCCCGCCAGCAGAGATTTCCGGCATGTTGCCCAAGGCGATGTTGGCGCTGATGGACTGGGTCAGCAGCAGGCCTTCACCCTTGCGGTCTTCGGTGATCAGGGCAATGCCATGAGCGACCGCGTCGACCGGGGAGCGAATGCTGACCACGTTGGCCTGCGGCCCCAACGCCACCGTGCCGCTGTCGGCTGGGTCGGCACCAAAAATCAGGCGCAGCAACTCGGTACGACCGGCGCCGATCAGGCCGGAAATACCGTAGATTTCACCGGCGCGCACCTGGAAGGACACGTCGCGGACCTTGTCCGAGCGCGTCAGGCCTTTGACCGTCAAGGCCGGTTCGCCGATAGTGCGCGGGCCCAGGTCGATGTGCTCGCCCAACTCGCGCCCTACCATCAGGGTCACCAGTTGTTCACTGTTGTAATTGGCCATCGGCTCGACACAGACCAGCTTGCCGTCGCGCAATACGGCAATGCGCTGGGCCACCCGGGCCAACTCTTCGAGCCGATGGGAAATATAGATAATCGCCACGCCCCGGGCCTGCAGGCGGGTGATTTGTTCGAACAGCATCTCGACTTCACGGGCCGTGAGCATCGCCGTCGGTTCGTCGAGAATCAGTACATGGCAGTCACCAATCAGATTGCGGGCAATCTCGACCATTTGCTGATGACCAATGCCCAGGCTGCCTACCAGGGTGTCCGGGTCGATTGCATCCAGGCCCACCTGGGCCATGGCTTCGGTCGCGGCCGCGCGCAACTGTTTGCGGCTGATCCAGCCACCACGGCTGGGCAGGTTATGCAGGAACAGGTTTTCAGCCACCGTCAGCGTCGGCAGCAGGTTGAGTTCCTGCATGACCATGCGCACACCCAGCGCTTCGGCCTGGGTGCGGCTGGCGGGTTGATAATCCTGACCATTGAACTGCATGTTGCCGGTGGTCGGCGTAACCAACCCGCCGATGATCTTCGACAAGGTACTTTTGCCTGCGCCGTTTTCACCGGTCAGCGCCAACACTTCACCACGATTGAGCGTGAGCGTGACGTCGGACAGAACCGGTTGGGCATAGGTCTTGCCGATACCGCTGACCGAGAGGACAGCGTTCGGGGCGGAAGATGACATAGGAAAAATCTCCAGGCGCCCGCTCAGGACGAGCGGGCGCTGTTGGCTACTGCCGGAATTACTTCTTGAGGACGAGTTCGACCGGGGTTTCGATCACGCCATCGGTGGCCTCGACCTTCTCGCCCTTGACCAGCTTCAGCGCATTCTGGATGCCGAACACGGCTTGCTGGGCGGCGGCCTGGTCGGCGGTTGCCAGCACGCGACCGTCCTGCAGCATCGGCTTGATGGCTTCGATGTTGTCGTAGCCCACCACCAGCACTTTGCCGGCCTTGCCCGCCGCGCGTACGGCGGAGACGGCGCCCAGGGCCATGTTGTCGTTACCGGCCAGAAGTGCCTTGAGGTCCGGGTATTCGCTCAGCATCGCCGAGGCGACTTTCTGGCCCTGGTCGATTTCCCAGTTACCGGATTGAGTGGAGACGATCTTCATGCCTGCCGCATCCATTGCATCCTTGAAGCCTGCGGTACGCTGCTGGGCGTTGGTGGTGGTCGGCACGCCTTCGATGATCCCGACCTTGTCGCCCGCGGCCAGTTGCTTGGCCAGGTAGTCACCGACCAGCTTGGAGCCTTTGCGGTTGTCCGGGCCTACGAAGGGAATATCGAGTTTTTTGCTTTTCAGCACGTCCGGGTCCAGGCGGTTGTCGATGTTGACCACCTTGATGCCGGCATCCGAGGCTTTCTTCAGCACGGTGACCAGCGCCTTGGAATCGGCGGGTGCGATGACGATGGCGTTGACCTTGGCCAGGATCATCTGATTGACGATATCGATCTGCGCGCTGGTGTCGGTTTCGTTCTTGATGCCGTTGGTGATCATGTCGAAGTCGGCGGCGTGGGATTTCTGGTAGTCCTTGGCGCCCTCTTGCATGGTCACGAAAAATTCGTTGGCGAGGGACTTCATCACCAAGCCGACCTTGGGTTTGGCGGCAGCGTCGTCAGCGAATGCAGAAGAGAGAGGCAGGGCAGCGGATGCGGCGGCAAGCACAGCGACAGCGAGAAGACGTCCTGCAAATGGCAGCTTCATGGGTGTACTCCGATCTTATGATTATTGTGAGCAACGCTCGCGCCGAAGAAACATCTCGCAAACGTTTGCGTTGTCAGAACTATGAGAACCTTGTCGAGATTTGTCAACGGTCAGCACTCACCTTTCATCCTGAAGATACCGTTCACTCCGGCGCTGATTGAAACGACAGGGCTGGCGACGATTTCACACAGAACCCGAGGTAAATACCATCAAGGCTTTCGGACAACCGAACATCAATGCACCCTGCGTTCGGAAAGCCGGACAGCCGCGTGTCAGATGAGCCCGAACAAGCAATTTAAATTGTTTTAAATCAATAAGTTATTTTATCCATTCCTTCATGATTGGCCTGGTACAAATCCTGCTATTTCTCAGCGCCTCGGACGTTCAGAGTCGCCCGGGTGTTCTGGATACATCTGCTACCGCACTCGTCAAAACCAGAGAGAAAAATAATGAAATCTGCATTGAAATCCTTTGTTCCCGGGGCGATGGCCCTCCTGCTGCTGTTCCCTGTCGCCGCCCAGGCAAAAGAAGTCGAGAGCAAGACCAAGCTCGCCAACGTGGTGATCCTCGCCACTGGCGGCACCATCGCCGGCGCAGGTGCCAGTGCTGCCAACAGCGCCACCTACCAGGCCGCCAAAGTCGGCATCGAACAATTGATCGCCGGTGTTCCTGAGCTTAGCCAGATCGCCAATGTACGCGGCGAACAAGTGATGCAAATTGCGTCGGAAAGCATCAATAACGAAAACCTGCTGCAACTGGGTCGCCGCGTCGCCGAATTGGCCGACAGCAAGGACGTGGATGGCATCGTGATCACCCACGGTACCGATACCCTCGAAGAAACCGCCTACTTCCTTAACCTGGTTGAAAAAACCGACAAGCCTATCGTGGTGGTCGGCTCCATGCGCCCGGGTACCGCGATGTCGGCGGACGGCATGCTCAACCTGTATAACGCCGTTGCCGTCGCCGGTAGCAAGGACGCACGCGGCAAAGGCGTGCTGGTGACCATGAACGACGAGATCCAATCGGGTCGCGACGTGAGCAAGATGATCAATATCAAGACCGAGGCGTTCAAGAGCCCCTGGGGCCCATTGGGCATGGTCGTTGAAGGCAAATCCTACTGGTTCCGCCTGCCGGCCAAGCGTCACACCCTGGATTCGGAATTCGACATCAAGACCATCAAGAGCCTGCCTGACGTAGAAATTGCCTACGGCTACGGCAACGTGAGCGACACGGCCTACAAAGCCCTGGCCCAAGCCGGCGCCAAAGCCATCATTCATGCCGGCACCGGCAATGGCTCGGTGTCGTCCAAGGTCGTTCCGGCGCTGGTGGAATTGCGTAAACAAGGCGTGCAGATCATCCGCTCTTCGCACGTCAATGCCGGTGGCATGGTGCTGCGCAACGCTGAACAGCCGGACGATAAATACGACTGGGTGGCAGCCCTTGACCTGAACCCGCAGAAGGCCCGCATCCTGGCAATGGTCGCCCTGACCAAGACTCAGGACAGCAAAGAGTTGCAACGGATATTCTGGGAATACTGATTCCAGACCTGACTGAAAGGGTGGCGAGGTAGCGTGCTTCCTCGCCACATCAGGTTCACACCTAAAACTTATTGCAACAAATCACAGCAAATTTCCAAATTCGCTGTCAGACGGACGTCTTTGAATTTAAGCAGTTGCGAAAATACCTACAGTTAAATACTGTATGTGCGTACAGCTTACTAAGGAATACTCCGTGGCAAAGCCCTCCTCCGCAGCACCCGCAGCGCCTGACGCCTACCAGCGCCTGGCCATTCGCGTACAAAAAATCATCAATTCGACCAACGCCCAGAAAGCCAAGGCGGCGTTGATCTTCCGCCTGCCGGATGAGCCCGAGGACGAGTGGGCGCGCCTGCTTGAAGAAATTGCGGAAAACGACAACGTCACCCTCGCCTACAGGGATGACGGCGGCGTGCAGATTTTCTGGGTTGTGCCGAAGGAAGATTGATTGAATGAGTGTCCGTTTTTTCGCTGTGTGCTGCCTGTTTTTTGCTGTCACCGCCAACGCCCAAGCCCCACGAACCTTCAGTGAAGCCAAGAAAATCGCCTGGAAGCTCTACGCCCCCCAATCCACCGAGTTCTATTGCGGCTGTAAATACGCCGGCAAACGCATAGACCTGAAAGCCTGCGGCTACATCCCGCGCAAGAACGCCAATCGCGCCGCGCGCATCGAGTGGGAACACATTGTGCCCGCCTGGCAGATCGGCCATCAGCGCCAGTGCTGGCAAAATGGCGGGCGTAAAAACTGCACGCGCCATGACGACGTGTTCAAGCGCGCCGAAGCCGACCTGCACAACCTGGTGCCGAGCATCGGCGAGGTAAATGGCGACCGTAACAACTTCAGTTTCGGCTGGCTGCCGGTGCAAACCGGGCAATACGGTTCATGCCTGACCCAGGTGGACTTCAAGGCCAAGAAGGTCATGCCGCGCCCATCGATTCGCGGGATGATCGCACGCACCTATTTTTATATGAGCAAGCAATACGGCCTGCGCCTGTCGAAACAGGATCGCCAACTGTATGAAGCCTGGAACAAGACCTACCCGGTGCAACCCTGGGAGCGCCAGCGCAACCAGACGGTGGGCTGTGTGATGGGCCGAGGCAATGAATTTGTCGGCCCGGTGAACCTGAAGGCCTGCGGCTGAAGGTGGGCGCAATCGGCGCCCACCCGACCCGTTACTGCGCGACCTTGTGTTCGATGACTTCCGACACGGTGTCGGTTTTCTTGGCCCGGGCCATCTTTTCGTTGAGCAGCGTCTGCTTGGCCTCAGCCTCGGCCTTGGTGGCAAACGGGCCAAGCAGTACCTGGTCCTTGCCGTCTGCCTTCACGATGTAAAAATTGAAACCATGCTCCAGCAACCAGGCGGTCAAGTCAGTGAGCGCCTGCAGCTTGTGATCCGGCGGCCCCACCCATACATCCCATTCCTGCGCGGCAATCGCACCGGTTTGCGGCTGGCTTTCGGTCACGACAGGCTTGGCCTTGGGGGCATTGACAGGCTCACCTTCGCCGCATCCGGCCAATGCCAACACTGCAATTGCCATTGCTACTTTACGCACTGCCCTGCTCCTTCGAAGATAAAGAGGCGACTTTACCATTCACTGTCTATTCTGGCCGTCATAAACGTTGGCTTAAACAATGCGAATCATGTATCGCGACCTGTATGATGCCGCCATGGGAATTAATGTCGCCTCTATGCGTCCTAAAAGAGGCAGTCACAGGGAAGCGCTTCGCAGTAAGCTACGCACATCCGACACCTGCCCTGTCTGAACATGTGTCCTTAAAAGTAATCAAGGAGAAGTCCATGCTTATACTCACCCGAAAAGTTGGTGAAAGCATAAACATCGGTGATGACATTACGATCACCATCCTGGGCGTTAGCGGCCAGCAAGTACGAATCGGCATCAACGCCCCCAAGGATGTTGCCGTGCATCGCGAGGAAATTTATCAGCGCATCCAGGCTGGCCTCACTGCGCCGGACAAAAACCAGACGCCTTGAAGCACCTCCAGTAGCCAGCCTTTTGCTTTACCGTAACGGCTGGCGAAAACCTGATCGGCCCATTCGCTTTTTTTATCCACGCTGTACGCCTCGTACATGTCCCCGCGCTGCAAGATGAAACTGCCATGATGCCAGGAACTTGTTGCATCATTTGCAGCCAAATTCCACGTCATCCTGCGGTCCGAGTGCATTCAGGAGCACGTCGATGAGGCCAACCGTTACACAGCCCATGGTTTCCCTGTCCTGGACAATCACCTTGCTGATAGGCCTGGTATTCCTGGCGCTCGGGTATGGACTGCGATTGGAAGTCCAGGGGGCTGTCGACGCGGCGGACCACTCGTGGCTGGACCTGGCATTACTGCTGTGCGCCTACCTGTTTGCGTTCTGCCTCAAGCCGATGCAGAAGACAGTCTTGCGCAAGCTATGCCAGCGTGAGGCGCATCGCGCGCATCAAAAAGCAACACGCTGACGGTCTTCCCCTTCCCGCACCGCCAGCCGGCCATCGGCTTCTCGCAGCACGTGCAGTCCTTCATACCCGTCGATACAGGCATGCTCGGTCGCCATGGCAACTGGGTGCGTCGAGGTCACCACCATCACATCCGCTCCCGCCGCTTCTGCGGCTCGAATGCCGACCGTCGCATCCTCGAACACCAGGCAATCCTGCACCGGCACGCCCAGGCGCTGGGCACCGAGCACGTAACACGCCGGATCGGGCTTGCCGCTGGCGACATCCTCGGCCGTCACCATTACCGAGGGCACGGGAATACCCGCAGCTGCCATTCGACGCAGAGCCAAGGCCTTGGGCGCAGATGTGACCAGCGCCCACTGCCCGGCAGGCAAGCGTTTGAGGAACTCAACCGCGCCGCCAATCGCCACGATGCCCTCGACATCGTTCACTTCAGCATCGGTAATCCACGCCGCTTCAGCTTGAGCGTCCACGCCCGGCAACGCCTGACGCGTGATCGTATCGATTGCGCGGGCGCCATGGATGGTGGTCAGGAACGCCTCCACATCCAGGCCATGGCGTTCGGCCCAACGGCTCCATACCCGCTCGGCGGCGGCAATGGAGTTGAGCAGGGTTCCGTCCATATCGAACAGAAAGGCCCGGTAACGCCGGCTAAATACGGCAGGATTTTGGCTGGACACGACGCGGCTTCCCCAGGTGTTCAAGCAAATGATCGATGCCATGCAATCTACGGTTCACCTCGCCACTTGTAAACGTTGCGAGGCGCCCCGCCCCAAACCTTGAATGACGAACTTGTCATCATCCTGTTGGTTGGCTGTTCAGGTCGCCTGGTTACTGTGAACTCACTGCCGGCCCCGGCAGCCAACATTCACAGAGAGATTTGGCCATGAAACGGTTTGCCCTCGCCTTGATTACCTTGCTCGCCACCACCTCGGTATTTGCCGCCGACGCCGCCCCAGCCGCTTCCGTGATCCATGATCGAACCGGCTTTTTCGTCCACTTGGATGTGGCCAAGGTGCTCTCCAGTACCGACACCTATGGCCAATGCGGTATCGTCCCGGCGCAACTGCGCTACCTGGATCATCAGGACCGGGAACACGTGCTGGATTACCGGGTGCAAGGCATCGGTTGCGCCAGTGACAATTGATCAGGATAAACTGGCGCAACCCATTGAATCAGGGCATTTACCATGAACATCCTCGTAGTCGAAGACGAACCCAAGGCCGGCAACTATCTGCTCAATGGCTTGCAGGAACTGGGCTACAGCGTCAGCCTGGCCCGCGATGGCGTGGACGGTTTGCACCAGGCTCTGGAAACACCGTTCGACGTGATCGTGCTCGATGTGATGATGCCGAAAATGGATGGCTGGGAAGTACTGCGCCGCTTGCGCAGGGAGGCCGATACGCCGGTGCTGTTCCTGACCGCCCGCGATGATATCGCTGACCGCATCAAGGGCCTGGAGCTGGGCGCCGACGACTATCTGATCAAGCCCTTTTCCTTCGCCGAACTGGTCGCGCGCCTGCGCACCCTGACCCGGCGCGGCCCGATTCGGGAAGAAGAACACCTGCAGATCGCCGACCTGCAAATCGACGTGCTCAAGCGCCGCGTCACCCGCGCCGGCACGCGCATTACCCTGACCAATAAAGAGTTCGCCCTGCTGCACCTGTTCGCCACCCACCAGGACCAGGTGCTGTCACGCTCGCTGATTGCCTCGCGGGTGTGGGACATGAATTTCGACAGTGACACCAACGTGGTCGACGTGGCCGTGCGGCGCCTGCGCTTGAAAATCGACGATCCGTTCCAACTCAAGTTGATCCACAGCGTGCGTGGCATCGGCTACCGCTTCGATACCCAGCCATGAGCCGCAGCCGCCATTACTCGCTGACCCTGCGCCTGGCGTTGATCTTCGCCCTGCTCGCCTTTGCCTTGCTGGCCACCCTCGGCGTGGCCCTGTACCGCGAGCTGGAGCGCGAGCTGATCCGCCGCGACGACACCGCGCTGATCTCCCGCGTCGATCAACTGCGCAACCTGCTCAGCGACAGCAACACCCTGGACCTGATCAAGACCAAACCCGAGTTGTTCCAGAACATGCTCGGCAACCGTGAATCCGTATTGAGCATCGCAGCCCCCGGTCAACCACCCTTGCTGCTGGTGAACCCGGCCAATATCGAACTGCCTGCGATAGAGCCGGTGCCCGGGAATCACGTACTGGCACTGAGCGATGTACAGCACTTGCCAGGGCTCAACGGCATTCCCTTCTCGACGGTCGCCGCGACCATCAACGCCGGTGACCTGGGCAGCCTGCAAGTCACCAGCGGCCGCCTGATGACCGAGCGCACTGCGGTACTCGCCAGCTATCGACTGAGCGTTTATATCCTGGCGAGCATCGCTGCGATTATCCTGGCATTGGCCGGGTACCTGCTGGTGCATCGCGGCTTGCTGCCCTTGCGCCGCCTGGCCCGGCACGCGCAAGGGATCGGCGTCGGCAACCTGGCCGAGCGCCTCGACAGCGAGGGCGCCCCGAAAGAACTGCTACCGATGATCGAGTCGTTCAACACCATGCTTGAGCGTTTGTCCAAGGGCTTTGTGCAACTGGGCCAGGTCTCGACCGACATGGCCCACGAACTGCGCACGCCGATCAATAACCTGCTCGGCGAAACCCAGGTTGCCTTGCAGCAGCAGCGCAGTGTCGACAGCTACCAGCAACTGCTGGCGTCCAATGTCGAGGAGCTTGAACGCCTGGCGCGGATGCTCGACAACATGCTGTTCCTGGCGCGCACCGACCCGGCCAGCGCGTTGCGCCAACGCCAGGCGCTGGACGCAGCGGATGAGGTGGAGCGCATCGCCGATTATTTCGAAGGGTTGGCCGCCGACGCGGGCATGCACATCGTTGTCCAGGGCAAAGGCGTGATCTGGGCTGAGCCCATGCTCCTGCGCCGCGCCCTGGCCAACCTGTGCGCCAACGCCATCAAGTATGGAGCGCCGGGCTCGGCGCTGAGCGTCCAGGCGATTGCAACCGACGAGGGCGTCAACGTGAGGGTCAGCAACCAGGGTGAGACCATCCCCGCCGAGCATCTGCCGCGGCTGTTCGAACGGTTCTACCGGGTGGATGAGTCCCGCGAGCGCTCCTCCCAATCCAATGGACTGGGGCTGTCGATCGTGGCAACCATCATGCAACTGCATAACGGGCGGTATCGGGTCAGCAGTGAGGACGGCATCACCACTTTCGAGTTGTTTTTTCCCGCACGGGACTGAATCAGCTCACCCGACCACCTGTTTCCACGATATCCGCCTGGGTTTGCCAAGCCGCCGCGGCCGCCAGACGCAAGCCCTCCACCAACACAGGCAATTCCATCGACGGCTGACCGAACTGCGGCAAGCCCGGCACATGGATAAACCCACTGCGCACCGCAGAACCTGCCAGCGCATGCTGCAATCGATAAAACACCTGATTGCACACAAAAGTCCCCGCCGTCTGCGAAACGGAGACCGCAATACCCGCCTCACGCACCGCCCTGACCATGCTCTTGATCGGCAATGTCGAGAAGTAAGCGGCCGGGCCACCCTCCACCACTGCCGTGTCAATCGGCTGGGCGCCCAGGTTGTCCGGGATGCGCGCATCATTGACGTTGATCGCGACGCGCTCGATGGAAATATCACTGCGCCCGGGCCCCAGGCCGGTCGCGATGACCATGGCCGGTTGCAGTTCCTCAATCAGCTGAAGCAAGGTCTCTGCAGCAGTGGCGAAAGCGCAGGGCAATCGGCGCGCGACGATCCGCACGTCATCACTCAGTTCCAACCCTTCCAGCAGGCGCACCGCCTCCCAGGAGGGGTTCACCACGTCATGGTCGAAAGGCTCGAAGCCGGTCAGCAATAGGGTTTTCATCCTGGCCTCACATCAACAGATAAAGCAGCACGATATTGACCACCAGCATCATCAACGCGGTGGGCAATTGGGCCTTGATCACCGCGTTCTTGTCCGGCAGCTCCAGCAATGCTGCCGGCACGATATTGAAGTTGGCCGCCATCGGTGTCATCAGCGTACCGCAGTAGCCGGAGAACATGCCGATCGCCGCCATGACCGCCGGGTTGCCGCCGTAGATGCCCACCAGCACCGGCACCCCGACGCCGCCGGTCATCACCGGGAACGCCGCGAAGCCGTTGCCCATGATCACCGTAAACAACGCCATGCCCAGCACATAGACCATTACCGCCACCAATTTGAAATCCAGATTGATGTACGTGGTGGTGACGTGGGCGACCGCCGTACCAACCCCGGCTTCATTGAACAACAGCCCGAGCATGGCCAGCATCTGCGGCAGCACCATGGCCCAGCCCAGGGCTTCCGTCAGGCGACGCGATTCGCGCAAGGCCTGCACAGGGGTATCGCGGGTCAGCCAGCAGGCGAGGCCAAGGGCGATCAGGCAGCCGATGCCGAGAGAGACAAAGGTGGTGTTCTTCGGATCGAGCAGCGGCACACCGCCGATTTCGGTGTGCTTGAGCAATACCGAGCCAATCACCGTGGTCAGCGGAATGGCCAGCGCGGGTATGAATAGCTTGTGACCCAGGCGAGCGGCACTGGCGCGGGACGCCTTGTCATGCAATTGCGCATGCTGGCCACGGCCGACGCCACCCAGGCCGGCAATCAACGCCATCACCACGATGCCGCCACCGATGACCACCGAAGGCAGGCGTTCTCCCACCAGGAACGGAATGGCAAACAGCAGCCAGAACAGCGACGTCGACCAACGCTTGGGATGGGTGCGATCCAGCAGGATCATACCGGCGGTGATCAGCAACAGCACACCGGCCAGCCAATACAGGTATTGAATGGAAATAATCATTGCGCAGCCTCCACCGAGGGAGCGGCGCTCATCTCACGGGTCAACCGTCGATCAAACCGATGCAGTCGAATGGCATGAATGATAAAGGCACAGATCGCCGTCGGGATGCCCCACACCGCAATATGCAGCGGCTCCACATCGATCCCCGAGCCCAGCAGAAAGGTATGCATCAAGGCGATCGCACCAAAGGCGACGAAGATGTCCTCACCGAAAAACAGCCCCACGTTGTCCGTGGCGGCGCACATCGCCAATACCTTGTGACGCAGCTTGTCCGGCAGCTTGCCGTAGCGTTTTTCCGCCGCACCTTCGGCCATCGGCGCGAGCAATGGCCGCACCATCTGCGGATGCCCACCCAGGCTGGTCAGCCCCATGGCCGCAGTGGATTCACGTACAAACAGATAGATGATCAGCAGACGCCCCACTGTCGCGCGCTCGAAACGGGCGATCCAGTTCTGTGCATGCAGGCGCAAGCCGTGGCGCTCCAACAGGCCAATCACCGCCAGCGGTAATAACAGGATCAATTGCAGCGCACGGGTCTGGAGGAAACCATCCCCCATGGTGGCGAGAATTTTCTCCAGCGGGAACTGGGCGGCGAGCCCGGTGGCGATAGCGGCGGCGGTGACCACCAGCAACGGATTGAAGCGCAATACAAAGCCGACCACGATGACAAGTACGCCGATCAACGGCCATAAATTCACAACAGTTTGCATGGCGAAGAGGTCCTTTAGTGCGCGCTGCGGCGCCATTACAGCAGGATGTGAGCAAAGGGCTCACAGCATGAAAGTGGCGTGCAGTCGGCTCGGTTTTTTTATTGTTGACCCGGAAGGTCGAGCAGTGGCGGCAACTTTGCTGCCTTGAGGCGGGAGGTGTCCAACAAGAAAAACTGTTGCTGCAGACCAATAAATTTTGTGGATATTGGTACTGCGCGATTGGGTAACTGGAGGGATTCGGGATTAGCCCTATACTCAACGATGATGCGCCTGCGCAGCATCCAGGGCGCTATTGCCGACAATGAGGGCTCCAGCTATGTATGCCGGTCAGATGAGCAGTATGGCGACAGCAATTGGCGAGATACGCTGCCAGATGGTGGTCCAGATCATTTGTCTGTTGTCGGTGGCGACGCTCTTCTGTTGACCGAAACACCAGCGCCCCAAAAGCGCCGCAAGACGCTGTTGACCTGATCGTTCCCTCGCGGAACGAGGGAACGATCAAATTCCAGACAACAAAAAAGGGCCCACCTTTCGGTGAGCCCTTCAAGACCGCCCAGCAGAGCGGATTTTGTTTGGTAGGCGCGATTGGACTCGAACCAACGACCCCCACCATGTCAAGGTGGTGCTCTAACCAACTGAGCTACGTGCCTGCTGTGAGGCGGCATTCTACGGAATTCCGTAGGGGTGTCAACATCTTTTTTGCAGCTAACCCTATGAATATGCGAATTTTTTATTCGCGGGCCAGGCGCCCGCGAATTACGGGTGGCTGGCAGGCTATTTTCAACTCAGGTAGCATCGTCGCACTCGTAAAAAATATAAAACAGAGGTTCCAGGATGGCGAACACCCCCTACCCCCAGTCGTATTACGCCGCCTCCGCGAACGCGGTTCCGCCGCGTCCGGCGCTGCAAGGTGAGGTCGAAACCGATGTTTGTGTGATTGGCGCCGGTTATACCGGTCTTTCCAGCGCGCTGTTTTTGCTCGAGAACGGCTTTCGCGTGACGGTCCTGGAAGCCGCCAAGGTAGGTTTTGGTGCGTCCGGTCGTAATGGTGGGCAGATCGTCAATAGCTACAGCCGCGACATTGATGTCATCGAGCGCAGCGTCGGGCCTACACAGGCGCAGTTGCTGGGCGAGATGGCCTTCGAGGGCGGCAGGATCATTCGTGAGCGCGTGGCCAAATATCAGATCCAGTGCGACTTGAAGGATGGCGGCGTGTTCGCCGCGCTCAACAGCAAGCACATGGGCCACCTGGAATCACAGAAGCGCCTGTGGGAGCGTTACGGCCATACGCAACTGGAACTGCTGGACGAGCGTCGCATCCGCGAAGTCGTGGCGTGTGACAACTATGTAGGCGGCCTGCTGGACATGAGCGGTGGGCATATCCACCCACTTAACCTGGCATTGGGCGAAGCGGCGGCCGTCGAATCCCTCGGCGGCACAATCCATGAGCAGTCGGCCGCCGTGCGTATCGAGCGCGGCGCCAACCCGGTGGTGCATACCGCCGAAGGCAAGGTCAGGGCCAAGTTCATCATCGTTGCGGGCAATGCCTACCTGGGCAACCTGGTGCCGGAGCTGGCGGCCAAATCAATGCCGTGCGGCACCCAGGTGATTACCACTGCGCCACTGGGCGACGAATTGGCCAGGACCTTGTTGCCGCAGGACTACTGTGTCGAAGACTGCAACTACCTGCTCGACTACTACCGCCTCACGAGCGACAAGCGCCTGATCTTCGGCGGCGGCGTGGTGTATGGCGCGCGGGACCCGGCGAATATCGAGGCGATCATCCGGCCAAAGATGCTCAAGGCGTTCCCGCAGCTCAAGGACGTGAAGATCGACTACGCCTGGACCGGCAATTTCCTGCTGACCCTGTCGCGTCTGCCGCAGGTGGGCCGCCTCGGCGACAACATCTATTACTCGCAAGGCTGCAGCGGCCATGGCGTGACGTATACGCACCTGGCCGGCAAGGTTTTGGCCGAGGCATTGAGAGGCCAGGCCGAGCGCTTTGACGCCTTTGCCGACCTGCCCCATTACCCGTTCCCGGGTGGACAGCTGTTGCGCACACCGTTTGCCGCAATGGGCGCGTGGTATTACGGGCTGCGGGACAAGCTGGGTTTTTGATGAACGACGGGAGCCGGTTCGCCGGCTTCTTACCCGGAACGACAAATCGCGGACACAAAAAACCCCGGTCTTTCGACCAGGGTCTTTGCTATCGAATCAAGGTCAGCCAATGGCTTCGCTTGTGCTTCAAGGCGTTCAGTGGGCCTTGAAGCTGATATGGCGCAGCGGACGGGACTCGAACCCGCGACCCCCGGCGTGACAGGCCGGTATTCTAACCGACTGAACTACCGCTGCGTATCGCTTGGCTGACTGAGCGTAAAGCCTCAATCACCTTTAAACATCTGATCGATCAACCTGGGTTGTTCAATCTCAAGCCCGACACATCGAACCTGGAAAATATGGCGCAGCGGACGGGACTCGAACCCGCGACCCCCGGCGTGACAGGCCGGTATTCTAACCGACTGAACTACCGCTGCGCGTCGGTGCAACCTTTAACGTTGCGTCTTGCCCTAAGGCAAAACTCTCAAGAAGTGGTGGGTGATGACGGGATCGAACCGCCGACCCTCTGCTTGTAAGGCAGATGCTCTCCCAGCTGAGCTAATCACCCTTTGCTTCGTTGAGGCCGCGAAATTTACGCAGATAGCGGACCTAAGTCAATAGCCCGCTTGAAGTTTTTCTGAAAAAGACAAAAATGCTTCAAGACCGCCCTACTCGCTGTAGATCATCTTCTTGCTCATACCGCCGTCCACCACAAACTCCTGTCCGGTGACAAACCCGGCCTGGCGCGACAGCAGCCACGCTACCATGGCCGCCACGTCCTCCACCGTCCCTACCCGACCCGCCGGATGCTGCGCATGGTCGGCATCGGTAAGCGGCTCGGCCCGCCGCGCAGCAGGATCACGCGCATCGATCCAGCCGGGGCTGACCGCATTGACCCGCACTTCCGGCCCCAGGCTCATCGCCAGGGCGTGAGTCAGCGCCAGCAGGCCACCCTTGCTCGCCGCGTAGGCTTCGGTGTCCGGCTCCGACTGGCGGGCCCGTGTCGAGGCCAAATTGACGATAGCGCCACCATGGGCGCGCAGGTACGGTGCGCAATGCTTGGCCAGCAGCATCGGCCCACTGAGATTGACTGCCAGCACGCGGTTCCAGTACGCCAGGTCGAGGCTTTCCAGGGTGATATTGCGTGGATCGGCCACCGCCGCATTGCACACCAGCGCATCCAGGCGCCCAAACTGCCCCAATACCTCGGCGACACCCTGGGCCACTTGCTTCTCGTCGGCCACGTCCATGGTGATAAACCAGGCATTCTCGCCCAGCACCTTGGACACCTTGGAACCGCGCTCGCGGTCCAGGTCGGTCAACACCACCTGCCAGCCTTCGCTGATCAGCCACGCCGCAATCCCGAGGCCAATGCCGCGCGCCGCACCGGTCACCAGCGCAACGCGCCCATTACTGGCCGCAGCGGCCTCCATGGACCACTCGATCACAAAGCCGCCAGCCCGCGGGCCAGGTCAGCCTGCAAGTCGGCGACATCTTCCAGCCCGACCGCGACGCGAATCAGGCTGTCACGGATGCCCGCGGCTTCGCGCTCCTGCGGCGCCAGGCGCCCGTGAGAGGTGGTGCCCGGGTGCGTGATGGTGGTTTTGCTGTCGCCCAGGTTGGCGGTGATCGAGATCAGTCGCGTGGCATCGATAAAGCGCCAGGCGCCGTGTTTGCCGCCCTTCACCTCGAAACTCACCACCGCGCCGAACCCGCGCTGCTGGCGCTGGGCCAATGCGTGCTGCGGATGACTCTTGAGGCCGGCGTAATGCACCTTCTCAATACCTTCCTGCTGTTCCAGCCACTCGGCCAGGGCCTGGGCGTTGGCGCAATGGGCCTTCATGCGCAGACCGAGGGTTTCCAGGCCTTTGAGGAAGATCCACGCGTTGAACGGACTCAGGGTCGGGCCGGCGGTGCGCAGGAAGCCCACCACTTCCTTCATCTGCTCGCTGCGACCGGCCACCACGCCGCCCATGCAACGGCCCTGGCCGTCGATGAACTTGGTGGCCGAGTGCACCACGATGTCCGCGCCCAACTTCAACGGCTGTTGCAGGGCCGGGGTGCAGAAGCAGTTATCCACGATCAGCATCGCGCCCTTGGCGTGCGCCACTTCGGACAGCGCGGCGATATCCACCAGTTCAGCCAGCGGATTGGACGGCGACTCGACGAACAGCAGCTTTGTATTGGGCTTGATCGCCGCATCCCACCCGGACACATCCGCCAGGGGCACGTAGTCCACTTCGATACCGAAGCGCTTGAAATACTTCTCGAACAGGCTGATGGTCGAACCGAATACGCTGCGCGACACCAGCACGTGGTCGCCGGCGCTGCATAGGCTCATCACCACCGCCAGGATGGCAGCCATGCCGGTCGCCGTGGCCACCGCCTGCTCTGCGCCTTCCAGGGCGGCGATGCGCTCTTCGAACGCACGTACGGTCGGGTTGGTATAGCGCGAGTAAACGTTGCCCGGCACTTCACCGGCAAAGCGCGCGGCGGCGTCGGCCGCCGTGCGGAACACATAACTGGAGGTGAAGAACATCGGGTCACCGTGCTCCCCTTCCGGGGTACGGTGCTGGCCGGCGCGCACAGCCAGGGTATCGAAAGCTACGCCATCGAGGTCGCTGTCCAACCGACCGGCATCCCATTCCTGACTCATGCTGCCACTCCTCACATATTCTTTATTTAAGATACAAAACCGGCCCCTCAGGGCCGGTGTCTACTCAGTTGTTGTACAGATCGATGATCGCACTGACCGCCTGGGTCTTGATCTTCGACGAGTCGTTGCGCGCCTGCTCGATCTTGTTCAGGTAGGCGTCATCGATATCACCGGTCACGTACTTGCCATCGAACACGGCGCAGTCGAACTCGGCGATCTTGATCTTGCCGCCGCCCACCGCTTCGATCAGGTCAGGCAGGTCCTGGTAGATCAACCAGTCGGCACCGATCAGGTCAGCCACGTCTTGCGTGGAACGATTGTGGGCGATCAGTTCGTGGGCGCTCGGCATGTCGATACCGTATACGTTCGGGTAGCGCACGGCAGGCGCCGCAGAACAGAAGTACACGTTCTTCGCACCAGCTTCACGGGCCATCTGGATGATCTGCTTGCAGGTGGTGCCGCGTACGATCGAGTCATCGACCAGCATAACGTTCTTGCCGCGGAATTCCAGCTCGATGGCGTTCAGCTTCTGGCGCACCGATTTCTTGCGTGCGGCCTGGCCGGGCATGATGAAGGTACGGCCGATGTAGCGGTTCTTGACGAAGCCTTCGCGGAACTTGACACCCAAGTGGTTGGCCAGCTCCAGCGCGGCGGTACGGCTGGTGTCCGGGATGGGGATGACTACGTCGATGTCGTGTTCGGGACGCTCGCGCAGGATCTTGTCGGCCAGCTTCTCACCCATGCGCAGGCGAGCTTTATAGACCGATACGCCGTCGATGATCGAGTCCGGACGCGCCAGGTAGACGTGTTCGAAGATGCATGGCGTGAGTGTCGGCGCAACCGCGCACTGACGGGTGTGCAGCTTGCCGTCTTCAGTAATGTAGACCGCTTCACCCGGTGCCAGGTCGCGGATCAACGTGAAGCCCAGCACATCCAGGGATACGCTTTCGGAGGCGATCATGTACTCGACGCCTTCGTCGGTGTGACGCTGGCCGAACACGATCGGGCGGATGCCGTGGGGGTCACGGAAACCAACGATGCCGTAACCGGTGATCATCGCCACCACGGCATAGCCCCCGACGCAACGGTTGTGCACGTCGATCACCGCGGCAAACACGTCTTCTTCGGTGGGCTGCAGCTTGCCGCGCTGGGCCAGCTCGTGGGCGAATACGTTGAGCAGCACTTCCGAGTCGGAGCTGGTGTTGACGTGGCGCAGGTCGGATTCGTAAATCTCCTTGGCCAGCTGTTCAACGTTGGTCAGGTTGCCGTTATGCGCCAAGGTAATGCCGTAAGGCGAGTTGACGTAGAACGGTTGAGCTTCGGCCGAGGTCGAGCTACCGGCGGTCGGGTAACGCACATGGCCAATGCCCATGTGCCCGACCAGGCGCTGCATATGACGCTGGTGGAACACGTCACGTACCAGGCCATTATCCTTGCGCAGGAATAACCGGCCGTCGTGGCTGGTCACAATACCGGCAGCGTCCTGGCCGCGGTGCTGGAGGACGGTTAGCGCGTCATACAGCGCCTGATTGACGTTCGACTTACCGACGATACCGACGATGCCACACATGCGACGCAACCCCTACTTAATGAATCTTGACTGAACACTCTTACTGAGGCGTTTTGGCCGGCAAGAGGTGTTCCTTGAACGGAAGATCAGCGGGTACGCTGATTCCGCTGGCCAGCCACTGACTGCTCCACCCCAGAATGAGGTTCTTGGACCAATCTGCAACCAATAGAAATTTTGGCACGAGTACCGACTCCTGCCACCACGCATCCTGCTGTACCGGCCCCAGGCTCAACAGCCCGACCGCCACGACCACCAGCAACGCGCCACGCGCGGCGCCGAAGGCCATGCCGAGAAATCGATCGGTCCCGGAGAGGCCGGTGACACGTATCAACTCGCCAATCAGATAATTGACCATTGCCCCCACCAGCAGCGTGGCGATGAACATGATGGCGCAGCCCGCGATGACGCGGGCCGAAGGCGTCTCTATGTACCCGGCCAGGTAGACCGACAGTGAACCACCGAACATCCAGGCGACGACTCCTGCGATGATCCAGGTCAGCAACGACAGTGCTTCTTTGACGAAGCCGCGGCTCAGACTGATCAACGCGGAGATGGCGACGATTGCAACGATCGCCCAATCAACCCAGGTAAATGGCACAGTGCAGCCTACGTACGGATAAGGCGGCGCATTTTAGCAGAGCGCCGGGCTATCGGTAAGCGGTGATTACGGGTGCTTTGCAAATCAATCAATTGCGCAATGGGAACACTGTTTCAAGACCGCCGAAAACCAATGTGGGAGGGGGCTTGCCCCCGATGGCGGTGGTTCAGTATCAGATGTACTGACTGATCCACCGCCATCGGGGGCAAGCCCCCTCCCACATGTTGACCTTATCGTCCCGCCTAGCCGCGCTCGGGCTGGAAACGGGTCACAAACCCCTTGAGGTTCTGCTGGCGATCGAGCAAATCGCGCAGGCGATCCGCTTCGGCGCGCTCGATCAGCGGCCCGATAAACACACGGTTCTTGCCATCGGCGCTGCGGATATACGCGTTGTAGCCCTGGGCCCGCAGTTTTTTCTGCAAGGCGTCGGCGCCTTCGCGGTTGCCCAGGCTGGCCACTTGAATCGACCAACTGATCGGCAACCCATTCGGGTCGATACGACTCTGACCTACGTCCGGCTTGCCCGGCGCGGCAGGCTGTGGCGCGACCGGCTTGGGTGCAGGTGTCGGCGCGGCAGGCTTGGCGGCTGCGACAGGCGCTGACGGAGCCGGTTTGACCACCGGAACACTCGGCTGCACCGGCATGGAAGGCGCCTGCTGGGCAGCGACCTCGGCATCGGTCGGCACGGGCTCTTCCTCAGGCAGCGCCTGCGGTTCAGGCACCACCACCGGTTCCACCTGAACCTGGGGCACCGCCGGCGCCTGGGGCGCAGCGGGCGCTTCAACCACTACCTGGCGCTGTTCGTCCTGACGGGAAAACAGCATCGGCAGGAAAATCACCGCCAATGCCACCAACACCAGGGCTCCGACCATTCGCTGCTTGTATGCGCTATCGAGTAATGCCATGTGCAGCTTCCTCCGTGGAGCGCCGGGCCAGCCATTCGAGCGCCTCGGCAACACAATAAAATGATCCGAACAACAGAATCTCGTCGTCGGCCGTCGCCACCGCACATTGCGCCTCAAGGGCGGCAGTGACGCTTGCATACGACGCCACCGGCGCACCAAGGTTCTGCAAGGCGATTTGCAGTTCAGCCGCCGCACGGCTACGCGGCGTATCCAGCGGCGCAACGGCCCAGGACTCTACGCTGCCGAGCAACGGCGCAACCACGCCATCAAGATCCTTGTCAGCCAGCAAGCCGAACACCGCCAGGCGACGGCCGGACAATGGCGTGCGCATCAGCCGTTGCGCCAAGTATTCTGCAGCGTGGGGGTTATGACCGACATCCAGCAGCAGGTGAAGACGCTTGCCTTGCCACTCGACGGTGCGCCGATCCAGGCGCCCCACGACCCGCGTCGCCAGCAGGGTTGCGGCAATGTGCCCGGCATCCCACGGCAGATCCAGCAACAGATAGGCTTGCAGCGCGAGTGCGGCATTCTCCATCGGCAGGTTCAGCAGCGGCAAATCGCGCAGCACTACCTGTTGACCCCGGGCATCGCGCCCGGACCACTGCCAATGCTGATCGCCGATCTCGAGATTGAATTCGCGCCCGCGCAGGTAGAACGGGCAATCGAGCTCCCGCACCTTGTCCAGCAAGGGTTGCGGTGGGTCAAGATCACCGCACAGCGCAGGTTTGCCGGGGCGAAAGATCCCGGCCTTTTCGTAAGCCACGGATTCGCGGGTATCGCCCAGGTAATCGACATGGTCGACACCGATACTGGTCACCAGCGCCACGTCGGCGTCCACCACGTTGACCGTGTCCAGACGCCCGCCCAGGCCCACTTCCAGCACGACGATATCGAGTTGCGCACGCTCGAACAGCCACAGCGCCGCCAGGGTGCCCACCTCGAAATAGGTCAGGGAAATGTCGCCACGCCCTGCATCGAGGGCGGCGAAGGCTTCGCAGAGTTGCGCGTCGCTCGCGTCGACGCCATTGAGCTGCACCCGCTCGTTATAGCGCAGCAGGTGCGGCGAACTGTAGACGCCGACTTTCAGCCCCTGGGCCTGCAGCAGCGCGGCGACAAAGGCGCAGGTCGAGCCTTTGCCGTTGGTGCCGGTTACGGTGATAACACGCGGTGCCGGGCGACCCAACCCCAGGCGGGCCGCTACCTGTTGCGAGCGCTCCAGGCCCATGTCGATGGCGGACGGATGCAACTGCTCGAGGTAGGCGAGCCATTCGCCCAGGGTACGTTGGGTCATAGGTTTGCCGGCACCGGCGGCACGACAATCGGCTCGACTTTAGGCGCGACGTAGACAGGCGTTGGCAGGCCCATCATTTGCGCCAGCAGGTTACCCAGGCGTGGCCGCAGCTCACCGCGCGGGATAATCAGGTCGATGGCGCCGTGCTCGAGCAGGAACTCGCTGCGCTGGAAACCTTCCGGTAATTTTTCACGCACGGTCTGCTCGATGACGCGCGGGCCGGCAAAGCCGATCAGGGCCTTGGGCTCGCCGACGATCACGTCGCCCAGCATCGCCAGGCTGGCGGAAACGCCGCCGTATACCGGGTCGGTCAATACCGAGATGAACGGAATGCCTTCTTCGCGCAGACGCGCCAATACCGCCGAGGTCTTGGCCATTTGCATCAGGGAAATCAGCGCTTCCTGCATACGCGCGCCACCGGAGGCGGCGAAGCAGATCATCGGGCAGCGGTTTTCCAGGGCATAGTTGGCGGCGCGCACGAAACGCTCGCCGACGATGGCACCCATGGAGCCGCCCATGAAAGAGAATTCGAACGCCGACACCACCACCGGCATGCCCAGCAGCTTGCCGCTGACGGAGATCAGCGCGTCTTTCTCGCCGGTCTGCTTTTGCGCGCCGACCAGACGGTCCTTGTACTTCTTGCTGTCGCGGAACTTGAGACGGTCGACCGGCTCCAGGTCAGCGCCCAGCTCGTTGCGGCCGTCGGCGTCGAGGAAGATGTCGATACGCGCGCGCGCGCCAATACGCATGTGGTGGTTGCACTTGGGGCAAACGTCCAGGGTCTTTTCCAGCTCCGGGCGGTACAGCACCGCGTCGCAGGATGGGCACTTGTGCCACAGACCTTCAGGAACCGAGCTTTTCTTCACCTCGGAACGCATGATCGAAGGGATCAGTTTGTCTACTAACCAGTTGCTCATGCTTTCTTTCTCCAGTACCGGTGGCTTGAACACAGCCCCGCGTATGCCCTTGAGCTAAATTCATATGTGGCGATGATGTCGGCGGGACGGGGTCAGAGGTTCGACCAGCCATTTCCCGCCTGTATCCTCAGCCTTCCAGACAACCTGCCAGCGCAGGGTTGCCACTTCGTTTCCGGGCCTCCCGCGGGCGGCGCCGGTGCTGTTTTACACAGTGGTAGTTATGGACGGCGGCAGACTGCCAGCCGTCACATCGCACCGCTGCTGTTGCGCACGGCCTGCATGAACGCGCGAATCCTGGCGTGATCCTTGATGCCCTTGCCCTGCTCCACCCCGCCGCTGACATCCACCGCATACGGCCGAACCTGCTCGATGGCCGCGCCGACATTCGACGGGGTGAGCCCACCGGCCAGGATCAGCGGCTTGCTCAAGCCCGCCGGGATCAGCGACCAGTCGAACGCTTCGCCCGTACCGCCGGGAACGCCTTCGACATAGGTGTCCAGCAGAATCCCGCGCGCGCCCGTATAAGCGGCACAGGCGGCGGCTATATCGTCGCCGGCCTTGACGCGCAGCGCCTTGATATAGGGGCGCTGATAGCTCTCGCATTCGTCCGGGGTTTCGTCGCCATGAAACTGCAGCATGTCCAGCAACACGGCATCCAGGGTTTCATTGAGTTCACACCGGCTGGCATTGACGAACAAGCCCACGGTGGTCACGAACGGTGGCAGCGCGGCGATGATGGCCCGCGCCTGCAACACATCCACCGCGCGTGGGCTCTTGGCGTAAAACACCAGACCTATGGCATCCGCCCCTGCCTCGACCGCCGCCAACGCGTCTGCGATGCGGGTAATCCCGCAAATCTTGCTGCGAACGGCTGACATATCGTAGAAACCTCAGGGATTGAACCGAGAAAGTCCCGGATGGTAACAAAAGCGCTTGCGGGCGTCAGCCGCCAAGTTCGCTGAAACCGGTGAGGAAGTGTGGCCCGATAAAACGCTCCGGCAGTTCGAACTCATCGCGGTACTCCACCTCCACCAGATACAGGCCGAACGGATGCGCCGTCACTCCACCGGTACGGCGCACGCGGCTTTCCAGCACTTCCCTGGCCCACTCCACCGGACGTTCGCCGGTACCGATGGTCATCAACACACCCGCAATGTTACGCACCATGTGGTGCAGGAATGCCCCGGCACGGATATCCAGCACAATCATCTTGCCATGACGGGTCACGCGCAGATGGTGGACTTCCTTGATCGGCGATTTGGCCTGGCATTGGCCGGCACGGAATGCGCTGAAATCATGCACCCCGACAAGATGCTGCGCGGCCTCGGCCATGCGCTCGGCATCCAGCGGGCGGTGGTTCCAGGTAATTTCCTGGTTCAAGTGCGCCGGGCGGATCTGATCGTTGTAGATCACGTAGCGGTAGCGCCGGGCGATGGCCTTGAAACGCGCATGAAAATGCGCCGGCATGACCTTGGCCCATGTGACGCTGACGTCATGGGGCAGGTTGATATTGGCGCCCATTACCCAGGCTTTCATCGAGCGTTCGGCCTGGGTGTCGAAATGCACCACTTGGCCGCAGGCATGCACCCCCGCGTCGGTCCGCCCGGCACACATCAGCGACACCGGCGAGTCAGCGACTTTCGACAAAGCGTTTTCCAGGGTTTCCTGCACCGTCAGCACGCCGGATGCCTGGCGCTGCCAGCCGCGATAGCGCGAGCCTTTGTATTCCACGCCGAGGGCGATGCGGTAAAAGCCTGCGGCCGCCATTTCGGCGGCCGCGTTATCTATATTTGCCAAGAACTGAGAGCCTGATGAGTTGCGCGAAGGCGGCCATTATAAAGGCGACGGCTGCACGACGGGCGCTTTTGTTGGGGAGGGGCGCCAAGCCAACTGTGGGGAGAAGCACGCCCTGCCCCACAGTGGAGGTTTATCAGCCTTCAGATTCGGCCGAGCATTTCCTTGGCCTCGCCGCGCTGGCTCTCGTTGCCCTCGGTCAGCACTTCGGACAGGATGTCCTTGGCGCCATCGGCATCGCCCATGTCGATATAGGCCTGGGCGAGGTCCAGCTTGGTGGCGACCTCATCGGTGCCCGAAAGGAAATCGAACTCGGGCTCATCGTCACCGAGCGCCGCATCCTCAGCCGTGAACGATGGCTCGATGGAGGGATGCTCCAGGCTCTGGGACAGACGGTCCAGCTCGGCGTTGACGTCATCCAGCTCCGACGCGAAGGCGTCCGGCTTGGCCGCCGATTCGGGTTCGTCCGCCAGGGAGAGGTCGAAATCTTCCGGCAAATCGAAGTCATCCAGGGCCGCAGGGGCCAGGGTCGGCGGCTCGACGGCAGGCGCATCCTTCATCTGCTCTTCGAGCCCGGAGAGGAAGTCATCGTCCGATTGTGCGGACGCCGGTGCATCCAGTTGCAGATCCAGGTCGAAGTCCGACAGGTCGTCGGCACTGGCATTGGCTGCCGTCTGCTGCTGAAGAAGCGCCTCGAATGTCTGCTGATCGTCGTTGACCTCAGCCGGCGATGCCGCCTCCAGCTCGTCCAGGCTCAGATCGAAATCGGTATCCACGGGCTCTGGCGCAGGCGCAGCCGGCTTGTCTTCCAGCAAGTCCTTGACGTACTGGGCGTCCAGGGCCGCAGCGGCGACCGCTGCACTTACCCCTGCCGCCAACACCGCCATGGCCGGGAAACGGCTTTTGAGCTGCTCGACCTGGGCATGGTTTTCACCGTTGGCCACCAGTTGACGCTCCTGGTTGACGAAACCGTCCTTGTTATTTTGCAGCCCGTACACTTCCATCAATTTCAAACGCAGGTCGCTGCGCTTGGGCTCGCGCTTGATCGCTTGCTCAAGTACATCGGCCGCCTGGTTCAGGTGGCCACGATCGATATGGGACTGGGCCTGGGCCAGCGCATCACTGGCGTTCTGCGGGGCAACCGCAACCGCCAGCGGCGCAAGCACCGAGGCCACGCTCGGCACGACCGGCTCAACCACCGGAGCGCGCGCAGGCGTGGGTGCAGGCACAGGCGTGGGCGCAGCATTCAGCGGCGCCACTTCCAGGCCTTCGAAACTGTCGGAGGGCAGGTCGCGCTCCAGGCTCGATGTGAACTCCGGCTCTTCAGCCAGCGCTCGCGCCATGCGCAGGTGCTTCTCTTCTTCAAGACGGGCGTTGCGATGGCGTACCCACAACAGCAGGAGCAGCAACGCCAGGATGACGGCTGCGCCACCCAGCACCCCGAGCACGATAGGGTTGGTCAAC